>CAISXI010000290.1 GCA_903889425.1 uncultured Roseiflexaceae bacterium
CGGCAGCATGATGCTCTTTGACGAAGCCAAAGGTCTGCTCATCGCCGGTGACGCTATCGGCAGCAACAAAGCGGGCACAGGAGATGCCTTGTGGATGCAATACCCTAGCATGTGGCCGATTGACCACTATTTGTCGGCCTTGCAGGTGTTTCGTGCCAAAGTCGCTGGGCGCGTCAAATTAACGTTTGGTGGACATAACGATTGGCCGATTTTGGGTGAAGCCTACATAGACAATCTCGAGGCTGCCGCCCAACGCCTCATCGATGTCGGCCCCGATTCGTTGCTGCCGTCACTCCGTCCGGCAGGGGTTTGGATGGCGATGGCTGGCGATCGATTGACCGACCCCAATTGGGCTTCAATCAACGTCACCAAAGAAGCCTGCCTCAGCCAACCCTATACCCAAATTGCCAGTTTGAGCAACATCGTGGTACAGGGTGGTGTGCTGACGCAACCATTTGGACCGCTCCAAACGCGTTATACGGTGCTCCGTGCTCACGGCACCGCGCTGACGCTGACGCCGGTAACCACGTCACGCCAGATTTGTCAGCTGACCATCAATGGTCAGGTGGTGCAACCGCGGGTGCCCTTTGCCGTGGGCAATGTGGATGTGGTGCACATCGTCGTGACGGCTGCCGATGGTGTCAGTACGGCGGAGTATTACATCACCATTCAGACGGTATAAAATACGCATCCCCGGGGTATTTATGACGTAGCGCCATAAATACCCCGGGGATTGTGGTGATTGATGGGTCTATTTCAGATAAAACTCTGCCACTTTGAGGGCGATACGTGGATCATCGGGGTATTCGTAGTCACGGTTGAGCAATACCATCACCGAAAAATGGCGCTGGGGGAAGCGCACATAATCGTTGTTGAAGCCCAGCCATGCTCCTGAATGCGCCACGTAGGTTTCTTTTTTCCACTTTTCAAATTCAAGGCCAAAGCCGTATGGCGCAAGGCTACCGTCGTTGAGTGTGGCGGGCTTGAGAGCCTCTTTGAAGGTTTTTTGTGAAACGAGGGTGTCGCCATAGAGCGCTTCGTCGTACAACGCCATGTCACCGATGGTGGAATAGATTGACCCCGAACCGTAGATATTGTCGAGGGGGTCGTTGGGGTAGGCTTCGGGTGCGTCGCTACTGCCGGTATAGCTGATGGTGACCATTGCATTGGCACGACGTTTTTTGTTGGGCAGCGAGAATGTGTCTTTCATGCCAAGTGGGTCGAAAATATTGCTCTTTACGAAGTCGGGGAATGTTTCGCCAGACACCCGTTCAATCAAGACGGCCAGCATGTCGTAGCCGGCGTTGCTGTAATAAAACGCATCGCCAGGTTCTGAGAGAAGTTTGCGTTTTTTGCTGAGCACGTCAATCATATCTTCATTGGTGGGGTTGTCGGAGCGCTTCATCAGGGATTCGGTGATACCATCGCCGTAATCGGGCAGCCCTGACGTGTGTTGCATCACGCGGCGGATGGTGAATTCATCGCCAAATTGTGATATTTCGGGGATGTATTTGCTGATAGGGTCGTCGTATTCAAGTTTGCCTTGCTCGGCGAGGATCATGATGGACATCGCCGTCATTTGTTTACCCATCGATGCCAAGTGCATGATGTGATCGACGGTGAGCGGCGTTTCCTTTTTGAGATTGGCGAGGCCGTAGGCTGCTTGGTGGATGATTTGGCCGTCTTGGAGCACCAACACCATCCCACCCGGAGTTTTTTCATCAATAAACTCACCAAAAAACGCATCTACCTCGTCATTGATTGCCTGATAATCAGTAGTTGCAGGTACTGGAGTGGCCTTAGCGGGCTTGGTGGTAGGCGTTTTTTTGGCTGGTTTCGACGTCGGCTCTTTAGTCATGATCGTACTTTCATCAGATGGACTAGATTCTTCCGCTTGCTGAGTAGCAGCGATACTGGATGCCACATCGGAGGCCACTTTGGCCGTGAAGTCGC
The DNA here is from genome assembly GCA_903889425.1 of uncultured Roseiflexaceae bacterium. Classification (GTDB taxonomy): domain Bacteria; phylum Chloroflexota; class Chloroflexia; order Chloroflexales; family Roseiflexaceae; genus UBA965. The sequence goes on from CAISXI010000290.1 coordinate 1,954, forward strand.
CGCAGGCAGTCAGCCAAATCGCCATGGCAATGATAATGTATTTTTGGGAATTCATGCAAATCTTCCTGTGTAAAACTATTCCAATACTAGTGTAAACGAAATTGGCGGTTATTTTTTTGCCAAAAAATTAGTGAGTATATCCAAATAAATTTCAGGCACGCACAAAAAATATGACTTTTGCTAAACGCGTACCTTTTGATGATGCAAAAACGGTTATTGACGTGGAATATGTTATAGCGAAAGGGAAATGCCATGTCACATTTTTTGATTCCGGAGACGGCTCGGGTGGCGCCGTTAATCTCCAATGCCACCCCGATTGACCAAGTCGTGCAAATTGTCTGTGCCTTGCAGGAGGCAATGTCTCATTGTGTGGTTGATGCGTCGGATTTGCAATTGCATGCCACAATTCATGATTGGACGGGTATGGTGATTTCCCACCAACAACTCATGCGTGGGATCGCGGCGTATGAGGCGAATCGGGCATGGTGGTATGATACGCAGGGGCTGGCGCGGTGCAATATGTTGCAGTTGCTGTTGATTGATGCAGAATTAGCAAAACTGAATGCGCGCCGGGGTGAAGTACGCAATCAGTTGGCTGATTTTGTGGCGCAACATGGTTCGCTGACGATTGCCGGAGTGGCCACGGTGCGTATGATGGAAAAACTCACCAAAGTCAGTTATGACGCCAAACAAGTCGATCAGGTGATGGCAACGTTGTTTGCCGCAGGGCACAACAGCTTTGCCCAAACTCTTGAAGGGTGCCGCAAGCAGACCAATATTCCGGCGCATATACAGATAAAACGGTCCAAATCTGAATATGCGTAATTTGCTGGTTTCGGGTATCATACAGGTGTTCGCATAAATTCTTTTCTGAACGGAGTCACACAATGCCGTATGTCGCTGATGCAAGCCGATATGCCAGCATGCGTTACAATCGCACTGGCCGGAGTGGTCTCAAGTTGTCTGCGTTGTCGTTAGGGTTGTGGCACAACTTTGGTGGGGTCGACAAATACGAAACTTCACGTGCCATGGTGTTGGCTGCCTTTGATATGGGCATCACGCACTTCGATTTGGCCAACAACTACGGCCCGCCGGCTGGCTCAGCCGAAGAGACCTTTGGGCAAATCATGCGCCACGATATGGCCCCCTACCGCGATGAAATCATTGTTTCATCCAAGGCCGGCTACTACATGTGGCCCGGTCCCTACGGCGAATGGGGTTCACGCAAATACTTGGTGTCGAGCTGTGACCAGAGCCTCAAACGCACCGGTCTCGATTACTTCGATATTTTCTACCATCACCGCCCCGATCCCGAAACCCCCCTCGAAGAAACCATGCAAGCCCTCGATTATATTGTGCGTAGCGGCCGGGCCTTGTACGTCGGTTTGTCCAACTATCGTCCGGCTCAAGCCAAAGAAGCCTTTGCCATCTTGAAGCAATTGGGTACGCCTTGTTTGATCCATCAGCCGTCATACAACATGTTTGACCGCTGGATCGAAGAGACCGGTTTGGTTGATTTGTTGGGTGAAAGTGGCGTCGGTTGTATTCCCTTCTCGCCGCTGGCTCAAGGCATGTTGACGGATCGCTATTTGCAGGGGATCCCCGATGGCTCACGGGCCTCGAAGCCCCACGGCTTCCTCAAGCCGGCCGGCGTCACTGACGCCAAAATCGCCATCGTCACCAAATTGCGCGATATGGCCCACGAACGTGGCCAAAACACCGCTCAATTGGCTTTGTCGTGGGTATTGCGCGACGCCCGGATTACCACGGCCTTGATTGGTGCCAGCTCGGTCGACCAAATCAAGGAATGTGTGGGTGCCTTGGCTGCGCCAGCCTTGACGGCAGCAGATTCGGCCCGCATTGAATTGATTTTGCAAGGGAAGTAAGTATGTGGGCGCGTTTGTTGATTTTCTTTGGGGTGCCGATGGTGATTCTGCCGGTGGTATTTCGTTTGGCGGTACTGAATGCAACGGCGCAAGCAGAACAAAACGCGTTTGCCCCGCATGTTGAGCAGTATGCGCACCAGAGTTCGTCTTATTTGTTGATGGCCGACAATATTGGGCTGATTGTGGGGGCGATTCCACTCGTGGTAGGGATTATCTTGTTACTCCGCGAACGCGTCAAAAACTGCTCGCCCAAGCCAGACTAATTCCGCTAAAACCCCCCTCATCTGTGCGTTTCTGCACAGATGAGGGGGGTTTTGATTTGAGTTAGCTGAGTAGATCGATTTGGGCGCGCATTTGGATCGTCTCGTTGCGATCGAGGGTGCCCACCACAAAGTCTGCCCGCCAGGTCGTCGCGCCGGCAATGGATTGCAGGTGCCCTTTGGTTTTTTCGGCGGTGTAGCCTTCGGGTTCGGCAGTGGCAGGCATCGCAAAGCCGAGGCAGTCTTGGTCGGGTGTGCGTGAAATCCAGCGGATGGTAAACGGCAACTGCTCGGGGCGATGCGCCACATAGTCAGCGCTGCCACTCGGGCTGACGTGCAGGCTATGGGCCCAGCCCCGGGCGTCGGCCTGAGGGTTGATGGTAAACACTACTTCGGGGTCAAAGCCCAACTCAGGGGTGAGAATGTTGGCCTGGGCCGGATTGGCGCCGAGCACGTCGATGAATTCGCGATATCCTGCCGGTGGCGAAATATGTGAAGGGATACTGCGGCGCACCCGGATGGCTTCGGCCGTGGCGGGGGCGGTGGTGATGAGCTGGGCATTGTCGATGGGGCGGAAGTTGATGTGTGCCAAATACATCAAGTCCATCGGTGTTTTTTTGCGGTTTTGGATTTCGAGTGACACATGGAAGATGGTCTGATTGGCGTACAAGCGCATTTCGGGCGTAGCCACATAATCGTCGTTGAAGGCCACGGTATGGCGGTAGGCGCCACTCAGCGCCACATATTTCCCGGTGGCATCTTCACCGAGGGTCAGCCACGCTTTTTGATAGCGGGCATTGGGGAGCTCGCCGTGGAGTGGGTGGTTGTCGCTGGGACCGGGCACGCCCATGCGGGTGGCGCCACAATGAATGAACAA
>CAISXI010000291.1 GCA_903889425.1 uncultured Roseiflexaceae bacterium
CAAATGCCGCCCCGTTGGGGCTAACCACACACGTAATCCCGACCACCATACGCAAGGGCGTTGCCCTCTGCTTTCAAATTCCGCCCCGTTGGGGCTAACACACCACACACGTAATCCCGACCACCATACGCAAGGGCGTTGCCCTCTGCTTTCAAATTCCGCCCCGTTGGGGCTAGGGTGCGCACTCCCGGCATCGAATGACGCCGGGGTGTGGCGAGTGCAGGACTGCAACGTGGGAGGTTTTATGACCGTCGATGATGTGCTTTTGCAAATATGGGCGTCATTGCATGGCGACATCGCCCATGCCGTAGCGTGCTGCGGCATGGGCGATTGGCTACTCCCGACTTCACTTCATACTTCCGACTTCATGCTTCCTACTTCGTAATGGCTTCGACCGTATCAAACCCGGCTTCGTTGATGGCCGCAATCATGGCAGGTTGGGCCACGTTGTCGTGCCCAATGGTCACCATTTTGGTGGGAATGTCGACGGTGACGGTAGCTACGCCGGCGATTTCTTTGACTTCGTTGGTAATAGCGCGTACGCAATGATCGCACGAAATATCTGGTACATGGAATTGTGAAGTGGTCATGAACGTCTCCTTTGGTAAAAAATTGCCCGTCCGTCAGATTTCACAGAACGGTAAATGCAGTATAGAATGATGCTATTAACGCGTCAATTATTAATAGCAAGCAACGAGGAATAGATGACACATGCGGTAATTGGAGTCATCGGTGGCAGCGGGCTGTATAGCATGCCCGGGCTCAGCGATGTCGAAACAGTACGGCTCACCACACCCTTTGGCGAGCCGAGTGATGCCTATGTGATTGGGACGATTGCCGGCACGCGGGTGGCTTTTTTGCCACGCCACGGCGTGGGGCATCGTCTCAGCCCCAGTGAAGTACCGGCCCGTGCCAACATGTATGGCTTCCGGATGCTAGGGGTCAAATATGTGATTGCGGTCAGTGCGGTGGGTAGCCTGCGTGACGATTATGCCCCGGGGCATATCGTCATCCCGACGCAACTCTATGACCGCACCAAAGGCATCCGCCCCAGTACGTTTTTTGGCGAAGGGGTAGTGGCACACGTGGCGTTTGACAAACCATTTGATGGCGAATTATCCGATCGCCTCGCCGCTGCCGCCACCGCCGCCGGTGCGACCTTCCATCGCGGCGGGACGTATGTCTGCATGGAAGGGCCACAGTTTTCGACCTTGGCTGAAAGTAACGAAAATCGCCGGCGGGGCTTTGACCTGATTGGCATGACGGCCATCCCCGAGGCCAAACTGGCCCGCGAGGCCGAATTGGCGTATGCCATGCTGGCACTGGTTACCGATTATGATTGCTGGCACCCCGATCATGATGCCGTCACCGTCGAGACGGTGATTGCCACCATGCACGCCAATTCCAGCATGGCCCAAGAAATCATCCGCCAAGCCATCCCGCGCATCGCTAGCGGGTTCGACAGCCCGGCCCACCATGCCTTGGCGATGGCGATTATGACCAATCCCGAAGTAATTCCGGCCGAACGCCGCGCCCAATTAGCGCTGTTACTCGACCCTTATATGAAGAAGTAGTAGCAACAATGACACACGAACCCAAACCAGTCGCCATATCAATTATGGCGCACCCCGACGATGCCGAATTCAGTAGCACCGGCACATTGCTCACCTGGATGAACGAAGGCTACGACGCCTACATCTGCGTCATCACTGACGCCTCAGCGGGTGGGTCTGATGACGCCACCGACCTGAGCGCTGCTGCCCGCCAAGTCACCGTCGATACCCGCAAAGCCGAACAGCAAGAGTCGGCGCGGCGCTTGGGACTCAAAGGAGTCATCCACCTCGATTACCCCGATGGGCGGCTCTACCCCACCTTGCAACTGCGCAAAGATTTGGTGCGGGTGTTGCGTACCTACAAGCCGTCACGCGTGATTTGTCAATCGCCCGAGCGCTTTTGGGGCATGCCGCTGGGAATTGCCCGTTACCACCCCGACCATATGGCCGCTGGGGTGGCCACGTTGGCAGCGCTTTATCCGGCCTCACAAAACCCGTGGGACTTCCCCGAACTGATGACCGAAGAAGGCTTGTTGCCCCACAAAGTCAAAGAGATTTTCATCGTGGGTTCCCCCCAACCCAACATAGCCATCGATATTAGTGCGGTATTTGCCCAAAAACTGAGTGCGCTGCATGCCCATGCCAGCCAAGTGGGTGCGGAGAACCCCGAGCTCGACAAACGCATGCATGACTGGGCCGTAGAACTGGGTGAGCGCTTCAATATGCCGATGGCTGAGATTTTTCACCGCACGGAGAACAACTAATAATGCAGCGTTCACTCCGAAGTCCCGAAGCCAAACGGGGCTTTTGGTTAATGACCTTGACCACCGTCCTAGCGAGTTTCGCCATGTTTGGGCAGCAAGCCATAGTCACTAATTTTTTTGAAAACGAGCTCCACCTACAAGGCTCGCAGTTTGGCTATATCACCGCCATCCGCGAGATTCCCGGGTTTTTGATTATCTTTTTGACGGCGCTGTTTTATCGCTTGTCGCTACCACGACTGACGACGTTGGCGTTGATGACACTGGCAGTAGGCTATGCCTTGTTTAGCATTGCTACTGATTTCGCCACCGTCACGCCGTGGGTAATTTTGAGCTCGATGGGCTATCACACCTGGTTGCAAACCCAACACGCCATGGCCATGAGTATCACCACCGAAGACAAATCGGGGGGTATTTTGGGGCATGTTGGTGCCTGGGGGAACTTGGGCGGGTTGGTAGCGATGGTATTGATGGCGGTCGGGTTTTATCTCAAAATTCTCAACTTTGCCTCGGCGTTTTGGTTGACCGGGTTGGCAGCGGCGGGGGCAGGGATTGCGATTTTCAACTTTCCGAGTTTGCGCGACGGCTTACCGCATACCGTCACCGCCAAACGCGAACCGTTGGTCTACAACAAAGATTATCGGTTTTATTACATGCTTAATTTGCTCGATGGTGGCCGTCAGCAGATTTTCTTTTCGTTTGGCTTGTGGGTGCTGGCGCACAAATACAGCCTCGATGTCACCCAACTGACGATAATTTTGATTGCCGTCAATTTGATCAGCACCTTGATTGGGCAACAAGTTGGTGATTTGATTGATCGCATTGGCGAGCGTCCCATGCTGGCGGCGGCAAATGTGTTGTATGTAGTGGCACTAATCGGTTATTCCTTTGTCGACAATTTGTGGGTTTTGGTGGGCTGTTATACTATTTACAGCATCATTTTCCCCATTTCGTGGATGGGTGCAAACACCTACCTCGGCAAAATCGCTTCGCATATCGACATCGCTCCTACGATTGCCATGGGACTGACCATGCAGCATGTGGCGGCGATTGCGGTGCCCCTCGCCACCGGGTATATTCTCAATTTCTACGGTTACCAGATTCCCTTCATGATTGCCGCGGGATTTGCCATTGTTACAATGGTATCGACGCGTTTCATAGATCCCGCCAATCAAAAATCCGCAGCGCGCATCGCTGAAGATGCCGCCAAACTCGTTGCTTAGCAAAGGAGCCACGCACTATGTCTTTTGCCCCTAATCTCATCATCCACAACGCCAAAATCATCACCCTCGACCCCACCAAACCCATCGTCGAGGCCATCGCCTGTCTGCATGGTCGCGTCGTCGCGACGGGCAGTAACCTCGAGATTTTGCCGTTAGCGGGAGTCGGCACCAAAATAATCAACCTCAATGGTGCAATGGTCATCCCCGGCTTCAACGATTCACACAACCACATGCTCGAAGTGGGTATCAAAATGACCCGCATTTCGCTTGACGATTGTAAATCGCTGGCTGAAATGCGTGATTTGGTGGCTGCTGCCGCCAAAAACACCCCGCCAGGGCAGTGGATTATCGGCGAAGGCTGGAATGAATCATTCCTCGCCGAAAACCGTGTCCCCACCCGGGCCGATATTGATGCCGCCACCGATCAACACCCCGTGTTGCTCAAACGGTTTTTCAATATGGATACCGTCAATAGCGTGGCCTTGCGCCTCGCCGGCGTCGATGCCACCACTGCCGACCCGGCCGGTGGCTCAATCGAACGCTACCCTGACGG
>CAISXI010000292.1 GCA_903889425.1 uncultured Roseiflexaceae bacterium
AGGCGACCGCCCTCCCGGTGACCGCCCTTATACCCCACGTCCCGCGGGCGACCGCCCTCCCGGTGACCGGCCCTATACCCCCCGTCCTCAAGGCGACCGCCCTCCCGGCGACCGGCCCTATACCCCACGTCCTGCAGGCGACCGCCCTCCCGGCGACCGGCCCTATACCCCACGTCCCGCGGGCGACCGCCCTCCCGGCGACCGGCCCTATACCCCCCGTCCTGCGGGCGATCGCCCTCCCGGTGATCGACCTTACACCCCCCGTCCCGCTGGCGACCGCCCTCCCGGCGATCGGCCCTACACCCCCCGTCCTGCGGGCGATCGCCCTCCAGGTGATCGGCCCTACACCCCCCGTCCCGCTGGCGATCGCCCATTTGGCGACCGACCTGCAGGCGGCCCGCCGCGCAGTGGCCCACCAAGTGGTAACCGTGGTGGCAGTGGTGGTGGTGGCGGCGGTTTTTCATCTGGTCCAGTCGGCGGTGGCGTCGGTGGTCCCGTCCCCGGCAGCCGTGGTGGCGTATCGGGTCGCGGACGTAACACCGTAGACCGCAAAAGCACCACTCGTTCTTCAGATTTCGTGGAGAGCGATGGTTCAGGGCGCGGCAAGGGTGGTAAAGGCGGCAGAGGTTCATCAATGATGACCCGCATGCCCAATGGACGCCCCAACAACGCTCCGCGTCCGGTCATTCGACCAAAGGGTCCGATTCAAATCGGCAGTTCGTTGACCGTGCGTGAATTATCAGAAGCAACCAGCGTCAGTGCTGCCGATATTTTGAAAATCATGCTCAAAGGTGGCGTGTTGGCCAATATCAATCAACAGATTGATTACGACACGGCAGCCTTGATTTGTGCGGAATACAATATCGAGACAGTGCAATATGTCCCCGAGCAGATGATTGGTATCATTGATAACATCAAAGATAGTATCGCTGCTGAAACCGAAGCGACCTTGATTACCCGACCACCTGTGGTCACCATCATGGGTCACGTCGACCATGGCAAAACCAAATTGCTTGACGCAATCCGGCAAACCCGGGTCGCCGAAGGCGAAGCCGGTGGGATTACCCAACACATGGGTGCCTATCAGGTCGAGATATCGAATCGCAAAATCACCTTCCTCGACACCCCTGGTCACGAAGCCTTTACGGCCATGCGTGCCCGTGGTGCCCAAGTCACCGATATCGTGGTGCTTGTGGTAGCCGCCGACGACGGCGTGATGCCCCAAACCGTCGAAGCTATCTCGCACGTACGCGCCGCTGGTGTACCCTTGATTGTTGCGATCAACAAAATCGACACCATCAACGCCAATCCCGATTTGGTCAAGCAACAACTTGCCGTCAATAACGTGATTGTCGAATCGTACGGCGGTGACGTACCGAGTGTCGAAGTATCGGCCCGCATGCGCACCAACATCGATGGCTTGTTGGAAATGATTTTGCTTGTCGCTGACATCCAAGACTACAAAGCCAACCCCAATGCCAAAGCACTCGGGACCGTGGTTGAAGCAGAAATGGATCGCCAACGGGGACCAATTGCCACGGTGCTCATCCAAAACGGCACCATCCGCCTCGACGACAACGTCTTGGTCGGCAATGGCACCGGCACGGTACGCGCCATGTTCAATGACACGGGCAAGCGGATTCGCTTCGCCGAACCTGCGACCCCCGTAGTCATCCTCGGGCTCAACGAAGTCCCCATGGCCGGCGATATTTTGCAAGTGATGGACGACCTGACGGTCGCTCGTAGCGTGGCAATCCAACGCCAACGCCAAATCCGCCTCGACGCCATGGCCAATCTGCGCTCAGTCAGCCTCGATGGGTTGTTTGCCAACATCCAACAAGGCAAGATCAAAGACCTCAATTTGATTATGAAGGTCGACGTGATGGGTTCACTCGGGGCTATCGAACACGCCCTTGGTCAGCTCAACACTGCCGAAGTGCAAATCAAAATCATCCATCGTGGCACCGGTACGATTACCGAGAGCGACGTCAATTTGGCGATTGCCTCACGGGGTATCATCATCGGCTTCAACGCCCGTCCTGACCCAGCAGCCCGTCGTGCCGCCGAACAACACGGTATCGACATTCGCTTTTACAATATCATCTACAACTTAGTAGACGAGATGAAAAAAGCCATGATCGGGATGTTGGACCCGGAATACCGAGAAATCACCGATGGCTACGCCGAAGTCCGCAATACCTTCCGTTTGCCAAGCCGCGAAGTGGTGGCCGGGCTGTATGTTACCGATGGCAAAATCAACCGACAACTCACCGTCCGCGTACTCCGTAGCGGTGTCGTTGTCCACGATGGTCGCCTTGGTAGCTTGCGCCGTTTCAAAGAAGATGTCCGTGAAGTGACGTCAGGCTATGAATGTGGCGTAGTCGTCGATGGATTTAATGACGTACAAGACGGCGACACCTTAGAGTTTTATCGTAAGGAGCGGGTGGAACGTACCGCCTAATCGCCTATGAGCAAACGCACCGAACAAGTGGCCGGCGAAATTCAACAAATCGTCGGCCAGCTCCTCCAGCACGAAATCAAAGATCCCCGCGTGGCTTTTTGTACCGTGATGCGAGTCGATATGAGCCCAGACCTACAGATGGCCCACGTGCATGTGTCTGTTATGGGCGAACCCGAAACCCGCAAAGAGACCATGGCAGCGCTTGATCGCGCCAAAGGATTTATCCGCCGCGAAGTCGCTCGTGAGCTCCGTCATCTACGGTCAGCCCCCGATTTGCGCTTCATGTTGGACAACACCATCGATCATAGCATTCGCATCGGCGAACTCCTACGCGACAAGCCGCCATCCCAATAATCATAGGTTGATTGACAAACACCGGAGGTGCTATGCATACTCCGGTGTTTGTATAACTACAGCACAGCCACCCTGCGTCATCACAGAAAGGTGCCGCTATGAATCGTCCAGATATCTTTGCCCATAATGCGAACGAATGGAAATCGCGCATTGCCAATGCCCACACCATTATGCTGATTACCCATGTTAATCCCGATGGTGATGCGATTGGTTCATTGATTGGATTACTGAGTGCCTTGCCACAAATCACCAATGCACGCATAATTCCTGTCATCCAACAACCAATTCCAGACTACCTCGCCTGGTTACCCGACGTCAACAAAAGCATCGCCCTCGATGCAAATAGCACGTGGCCCCAGCCAGACCTCATCATCGCCGTCGATTGTGCATCGAGTGACCGCTTTGGTGGCGTCCATGCCAAACACCGCGACGCACTCCAACATACCAGCATGATCCAAATCGACCATCATGCCACCAACACCCAATTTGCCCTGCAAAACCTAATCATCGCGCAAGCCTGTGCCACCTGCGAGATAATAACGGAATTCTTGCCCTACCTCGGCGTCACAATCACCGCTGGTATCGCAACCCCGTTGTTGCTGGGGATAATGACCGACACCCAGAGCTTCCAGATCTACGATACCCGCGCCGAAACACTCCAACTCGGCGCCAAATTGTTTGCTGCTGGTGCGGACCACCACCAAATCGTCCAAAAGGTCTTCCGGTCGACCCGCCTCGACGCATTGCAACTGGCAACCCGGGTGATTAGTGAAATGACCGTCGTTGGGCCGATTGTCTGGGCAGCGGTATCGCAAGAAATGCTCGCCACCCATCAAGCCAGTGACGATGAATCAGATGAAGCCCTGCAAATGCTCCAACGCATCGATGGGTTTGAAATCATTATGTTAATTAAAGAAAGGGAGCAGGGAGTAAAAATTAGCTTGCGTTCACGCAACGTGGTTGTCGCCACTGTCGCCCAGAAACATGGTGGTGGTGGGCATGCGCATGCCGCCGGCATTAATTTACCGAACCACACCATCGCCAGCGCAGCCGCTTTATTACTTCCTGACCTACAAGCACTATGCACGGATTCCTCTGCATCGACAAACCGCTCGGCGTAACATCGCACGACGTGGTAGCTCAAATCCGCCGACTGAGTCGCGTCAAACGTGTCGGTCATGCCGGCACACTCGACCCCGCCGCGAGCGGGGTATTGGTGGTGGCGCTGGGTCTGGCAACGCGACTCATCGAATATGTCCAAGACGATACCTACAAACGCTATGATGCGGGCATGACCTTTGGCGTAGCCACCGACAGCGATGATGCGATGGGCAATCCCATCCGCACCGCGCACATTCCCGCGCTTACCGCCAGTGACATGGCCCGCATCGAAACAACGTTTTGTGGTGATATTATGCAAGTACCGCCCCAAGTGTCGGCGTTACATGTCAATGGCGAACGGATGTATGATTTAGTGCGGCGTGGCGAAGCTCCCGTGCTCCCCGCCCGCCCCGTGCATGTCTACGATTTTGCCGTCACGGCGTGGCAAGCGCCACACTTGTTGTTTACGGTGACGTGCGGCAAGGGCACCTATATCCGCGCAATTGCTCGCGATATTGGTGAATTATGCGCTAGTGCCGGGCATTTACATGCCTTACGGCGCACCCAAGTGGGCACATTTACCGTAGCAAATAGTGTAACACTCGCACAATTACAAAGTGACGGCGTCGCCCAACATCTGCAACCCACCCAGGCGGCCGTCGCCGATTGGTTACAGGTTACCGTGAATGACAGTGACAACGTGCGCATTCAACGTGGAATGCCAATTGCCGCCACCAGCGACACTCATACTCGGGCGATAGCCGTGAGTAGCACTGGGCAACTCGTTGCCGTACTCGCATATCAATCTGCACAATGGCATCCACGCAAAGTTTTTCAATGGGGCGAGGTTTAACATGCACCAATTCAGCGGGCTCCCTGCCCACGCCCTTGTGGGACCAAGTATTGTCACGATCGGGGTATTTGATGGCATCCATCATGGTCATCAACAGTTTTTGCATCAACTCGTGGCCCATGCGCATGCCCAACATGCACTCGCTGTGGTGGTGACATTTGACCCGCATCCCGATAGTGTGGTTCATCCCGAACGCGCGAGTGAATTGTTAATCCCTCCCGCTGAACGCATCCGCTTGATGGCAGCGTGTGGCATCGATGCGGTGTTTAGTGTGGCATTCAATAGCGACGTCCAAGCCATGTCTGCCGCAGATTTTATGCAGTGGGTTGCCGACGCCACAAATATTACGTCGCTGTGGGTGGGCTGGGATTTTGCGCTTGGTCGTGGTCGCGAAGGGACGCCAGAGCGCCTCACCCAAATCGGCACATCACTTGGATTTAGCGTGCATACCGTTGCGCGCATCCACACCGAGCATCAGGCGCCGAGCTCATCCGCTATCCGCCGGGCGTTACAAGCCGGCGATATTGCGCAGGTCAATCACATGCTCGGGCGTCAATTCACCTACCAAGGGGTGGTGGTCAAAGGCGATCAACGGGGACGCACCATCGGATTCCCCACCGCCAACCTCGCCATCGATAATAGAGTGATGTTGCCCAAATACGGTGTCTATGCTTGTATCGCCACGTTCAATGGGCAGCAATACCCCGCCGTCACCAATATCGGGCAACGACCGACCTTTAACGGCGTCGAGCCCCGTATCGAAGCACATTTGCTCGATGTGACCATGGATATGTATGACCAGGTGATGGAACTCGCCCTCGTGGCGTTTATCCGCCCCGAACAACGCTTTGCAGGCTTTGCGGAGCTCGTGGCGCAAATCAACGCTGATGCCCAAGTTGCGCGTACCATGTTGCTGCCGTAATTCACAAAATCGTCGCAAAATCGTGCAACAGAATTGCGCAATCAACCGTCTGTACGATGTCCACATTTTATGAGGAGAGAAATTATGACAACCCCCCAACGTATCGACATGCCGGATCCAACGATTGCCGCTAAAGGCAAGGGAACCGGTGGCATGGACTACACCATCGTCGGCAACACCATGCAAGCCGTCATTTGTGAATTAGATCCCGGCGAAACCATTGTTAGCCAAAGTGGCGGTATGGCATGGATGAGTGGCAACATCGCCATGAACACCAACATGAGTGGTGGTCTTGGTGGTTTGCTCCGGCGTGTTGTGAGTGGCGAATCACTGTTTGTGGCCGAATACACGGCGACCAACGGCAAGGGCATCATCTCGTTTGCCTCTGACTTCCCCGGCAAAATTGTCCCGATTCATTTGGTCGCAGGCCAAGAAGTGATTGCCCAAAAGCAAGCATTTTTGTGCGCCGAAAAAAGCGTCACGTTCGATATTTTCTTTCAGCGCAAACTCGGTGCAGGTTTCTTTGGCGGCGAAGGTTTCATCATGGAGCGCCTCAAAGGACCTGGCGTAGCGTTTGTGGCATTTGACGGTGAAATCGTCGAATACACCCTCGAAGCTGGCCAAGTCCTCAAAGTCGACACCGGTTATGTGGCCATGATGGAACCCACCGTGTCAATGGACATCGAAATGGTGGGCGGCTTCAAAAACATCTTGTTTGGTGGCGAAGGCCTCTTTTTGACGACCCTCAAAGGCCCAGGCCGGGTGTGGTTGCAGACCATGCCAATGATGGTATTGGCGGGTTCAATAGCCCAATATATGCCCCAAGCCCAATCTTCAAATAGTTCCACCAATATTGGGAACTTGTTCAATCAATAAACGCCCACCACAAAGCCCCCGATTGGTATACGCCAATCGGGGGCTTTGTATTGCCAAAATCAGCGCAAATCACGTTGCAACAACTGTAAATAGAGGTCGCGGAAGCGCGGTCCCGACATGTCGTAGCCAAACGAGCGCACCACTTTGTCACGGCCAAATTCGCCAAAGCGTTGGCGCAATTTGGCATCTTCGCCCAATTCGCGCACCCGGCACACATAACCGGCTACATCATTGGTCTCAACCAAATAACCACTCTCACCGTCGTCTACCACTTCGGGTAAGGCCGAAGCATTAGTGGTGACGACGGGGATGCCACATGCCAAGGCTTCGGCGGGAGCAATCCCAAACCCTTCGAGGCGCGACGGGAAGAGCATGATGTCACACGAACGATAGGCCGCCACCAGCCCATCACGATCAGGCGTGCCAATCGGGATCATACGGGGATGGGGATTGATGTCGACACCGGCTTGAAAGCTAGCAGTATAGTAGAGCACATAATCGGCCGGCAACAAATCCATGATGCGGGGCAGTAGATCAAAGCCTTTGCGACGAGTACGATTGCCCACAAACAGTAATCGTACCCGGGCATCGCTGGCGGGCAAGGCATCGAGGCGTTGGCGTTGTGGCGCTGGCGTAAAGACATCGGTATCGATGCCGTCGTATATCAAATGGGTGTCACGCCGGCCGTAGGTGGCCTCGGTCATTTGCTGGGTATAGCGTGACACACAGACCACTGCATCGGCCTTGGCCACCGACCAGCCGTCGTAGCGTGATTCGACCAAGCGATAAAACATCCGTTGCGCCAGACTACTGACCGGCGTCAAACGCGGGTCAGTGGTGAGGTGGTGGACGGTGGTCACCAAGGGAATCCCCGGGCGCTTGAGGGCAAATGCTACCCGCGAGCGGGCTTGGATGATATCGCGGTCACGCCACCAGTCGCGAGGCAGGGCGCTGGGTAACAACATGGGCGCAAAGTTGTAGCGCTCGGGCATGCGCAACAACTCGGCGCCATCGACACCGGCGCGCTTCACAGCCCGCAGGATGTTTTGGATGCCGATGTCGACCCCACCACGACCGATAGGTGATACATAGAGTGGTCGCAGGCTCATACGCGGGGCTTCTCGACAACGATGAAGTAACTCCCGGAATGCAGTGAGCCAAACAACCACAAGTCCAGTTCCATCATCCAGGTAATGAATTGCAGTACCCAATAGACGGGGCTGGTACGGTTGAGTTGTTTGCGCAAACGGCGGCGGGCTCGGATTTCGCGGTCGGTACCATCGGTGATGGCAGCACTTTTGGCGTTGGCATCGCCTGGTTTGGCACGACCAGCCCAAGCTTCACCCAGTTTCATCACCACATGTTCCACAAAACTGGTAAAGACGCTGTTCCAAAAAACGACTTTGACGGGCTTGAGGCCGGCGCGCTTGAAGGCCGCCAAGACATCATCCCAGTTTTCGAGGGCTTTGATGTGGTCTGATTTGCGCAGTTTTTCGCGTTCGAAGTCATAGACGCCGGCCTTGACGAATTGGCGACCAATCCAGCGG
>CAISXI010000293.1 GCA_903889425.1 uncultured Roseiflexaceae bacterium
GCCCATTGCAGGTAATGCTGGTTATCCCAAAATTTCACGGGGGTCACAAATTACTCCTGCAATAGCAGTCGCGGCAGCAGTCAGTGGGCTGGCCAAAAAGGTCCGGCCACCCTTGCCTTGGCGTCCTTCGAAATTCCGATTACTGGTAGAAACGGCATATTGACCGGGCTTGAGTTGATCGCCATTCATGGCGATACACATCGAGCAGCCTGCTTCGCGCCATTCGGCTCCAGCTGCCTTAAATATTTCGTCGAGACCTTCGGCTTCGGCTTGTTTTTTGACTTGCTGTGAGCCGGGGACTACCATCATGCGCACGCCACTGGCAACTTTGCGGTCTTGCATCACTTGGGCGGCTAAGCGCAAATCGGAAATACGTGAATTGGTACAGCTACCAATAAAGACGACATCGACTTTTTTGCCAATCAACGATTGACCCGGTTCGAGGTCCATGTAGGCCAACGCTTTGGCAAGGCCAGCCCGGGCAGAGTCGTCAGCCATATCATCAGCGGTAGGGACATTGCCCGTGATGGGGATGCCCATGCCGGGGTTCGTGCCATAGGTAATCATCGGTGCTAATTCATCGGCGTGGAGCTCGACTACTGCGTCATAAACGGCACCCTCATCCGACACGAGGGTTTTCCAATCAGCAACGGCGGCATCCCAATCGGCCCCTTGGGGGGCACGCGGACGACCGTGGATGTAGTCAAACGTGGTTTCGTCGGGAGCGATGAGACCAGCCCGGGCGCCACCTTCGATCGACATGTTACATACGGTCATGCGCTCTTCCATGCTGAGCGCGCGAATTGCCTCGCCGGTATATTCAAGCACATAGCCAGTGCCGCCACCGACACCGATTTTGGCGATGATTGCGAGGATAATATCTTTGGCACCGACACCTTTGGAAAGGCGTCCATTGATGCGAATTTCCATTGTTTTGGGGCGGCTCTGGAGCAAACACTGGGTGGCAAGTACATATCCGACTTCGGACGTACCAATACCAAATGCAAGAGCGCCAAAGGCACCGTGAGTACTGGTATGACTGTCACCACAGACGATGGTCATGCCAGGTTGGGTTAATCCTTGCTCGGGTCCAATAACATGCACAATCCCTTGGTTTTCGCTCCCCAAGGCAAACAACGGGATGCCAAAGTCACGACAATTTGATTCGAGTTGGGTAAGTTGGGCCTGCGCTTGAATATCGAGGACGGGGATGATGCCCTGCGCGTTGCGCGGAGTCGTGGGAGTTGAATGGTCCATGGTTGCGATGGTTTGGCCAGGGCGCCGTACTGTCAAGCCCCGTTGGCGTAATTCAGTGAACGCTTGAGGGGAGGTGACTTCGTGCACCAAATGCAGGTCGATATACAACACTGCGGGGGTTTCACTCGTTTCGGGGCGCACTTGATGGCGATTCCAGATTTTTTCGAATAATGTTTGTGGTGTGGTTGCCATGCCAACTCCTCATACCTTCAATTGATGATTCATCACGGAGCCATTTATTATGTGGCGCTGTGTGTTCGTGGGGGCTATCCAACGCGCTACTTCACGTAATCCAACCAGCCATGGTTGTCTGCAACGGAACCATCAAACAAGCCAAAGAAGCGTGCTTGAATGGCTTCGGTGAGTTCACCACGCATTCCCGCACCAATGATAACTTTGTCGACGGAACGAACAGGGGTGACTTCAGCAGCGGTGCCTGTGAAGAAAATTTCGTCGGCCAAGTACAACATCTCGCGTTGCATATTGGTTTCACGCACATCCATTTTGAGATCTTTGGCGATCGTAATAATGGAATCACGCGTAATTCCAGACAAAATACTTGCGGTGGCGGGTGGAGTGTAGATGACACCATCACGCACGATGAACAGATTCATCCCAGAACCTTCAGCGACGTAGCCATTGATGTCCATGGCGATACCTTCGGCGTAGCCGTTACGCAATGCTTCGCTTTTGATCAGCGTTGATGACAAATAATTCCCACCGGCTTTGGCCATGGTAGGGATGGTATTTGCGGAAAGGCGACTCCAAGACGACACCATTACATCGACACCGTTTTTGAGGCCGTCCGGTCCAAGGTAGGCATCCCATTGCATTCCTACAACGAGTGCTTCTATTGGATTCGCGCGTCCATCAAGCCCGAGTGGACCAACACCGCGCCAAATCAGTGGTCGGATGAAGCATTGTTCGTACTGGTGAACGGTAACGATATCTTTACAGGCTTGGCTGATTTCAGCCATAGAAAAGGGAATTTCCATGCGATAAATCGCACACGATTCCCACAGGCGGCGCATATGAGGGCCGAGTCGGAAGATGGCCGGTCCGTGTGGGGTGGCATAGGCCCGAATTCCCTCAAAAACCGAAGACCCATAGTGCAATGCGTGGGTCATGACGTGCACATTGGCTTGAGACCAAGGAACCATCCGTCCGTTGAACCAGATTTGCTGTTCAGTGGTCATCGGTCAACTCCTCTACCAAACGATTCACCCACGCTGCTGCCATGTGTGGCGTATACCACTCCCACATGAGTCCCACCACAACCGCTGTGTCAGAAGTTGCGGTGGGACTGCACAGACGGTTTAGACGTAATCCAACCAGCTATGGCGGTCTTCGACGGAACCATCAAACAAGCCAAAGAAGCGCTCTTGGATGGCTTCGGTGAGTTCACCACGCATCCCAGTACCGATGACGACTTTGTCGACGGAACGGACAGGGGTAACTTCGGCGGCGGTACCGGTGAAGAAGATTTCGTCGGCCAAATACAACGTTTCACGTTGCATGTTGGTCTCAACGACCGGCATCTTGAGTTCCTTGGCAATCGTCATAATCGAATCGCGGGTAATACCAGGCAAAATGCTGGACGTGGTGGGGGGCGTATAGATGACGCCATCACGCACGATGAACACATTCATACCAGAACCTTCGGCGATGTTGCCATTGATATCCAAGGCAATGCCGTCGGTATAGCCATTGCGCAACGCTTCGTTTTTGATCAAGTTTGATGACAAATAGTTGCCACCAGCCTTGGCCATGGTGGGGATCGTGTTGGCCGCAGGGCGATTCCAAGATGACACCATCACATCGACGCCGTTTTTGAGACCCTCAGGTCCGAGATAGGCGCCCCATTCGACGGCGGCAACCATGGCTTCGATGGGGTTGGCTTTGCCGTCGAGTCCCAACGGTCCTTCGCCACGCCATACCAGCGGACGAATGTAAGAATTACCGTAATTGTTGATTCGGACCACATCTTTACAGGCTTGGGTGATTTCTGCCACTGAAAAAGGGATTTCCATGCGATATATCTTGCATGAATCCCAGAGTCGGCGCATATGCAAACCTAGACGGAAAATGGCCGGGCCTTTTTTGGTGGGGTATGAGCGAATCCCTTCAAAAATCGATGACCCGTAATGCAACGCATGGGTCATGACGTGTACATTGGCTTGTGACCAGGGAATCATCTGTCCTTTGAACCAAATCTGCTTCTCAGTCGTCATGGGAGTGCTCCTTCGTCGGTGATGGATTTCATGGGTATTATATATCATTCACTTGACAACGATTGTCAGTTGAACCGTGCTAGTAGCCGTAGCGTGCTAACGGCAATTCTAAGGCATCCCAGAGTGCTTGCCAACTGGCCGCCAAAATGTTTTCGGAACAGCCCACCGTGGTCCAACGGGCTTCTCCCCGCGCAGATTCAATGATTACCCGCGGGCGAGCTGCAGTCCCCAAGTGCTCATCGACAATGCGTACTTTGTAGTCGACGAGGGCCACATTGGCGATTTGTGGATAAAACGGCGCCAAAGCTTTGCGAATCGCTTGGTCGAGGGCATTGACGGGGCCATCTCCGTCAGCAGCAGTATGGATATTGTGACCTTTGACCCGCAATTTCACCATCGCTTGTGAGCGAATATCGTGGTCGTTTTTGGCATCGACAATCACGGTGAAGTCGAGTAACTCGAAAGGCGCCACATAGCCAGGCGCATTACGGCGGATGAGCATTTCGAACGATCCCTCGGCTGCTTCAAACTGCAATCCTTGTTGTTCGAGTTCTTTGATTTTTTGCAAAATCACTCGTTCATTGCCGTCGATGTCGAGCCCCAAATGCGCCGCCCGCATGCGAATATTGTTGCGCCCAGACAACTCACTGACCACAATCCGCATTTCATTGCCTACCAAATTGGGATCAATGTGCTGGTAGCTCGCAGCGAATTTGGCCACTGCTTGGGCGTGAATCCCCCCTTTGTGGGCAAACGCACTGCGCCCCACGAATGGCGCATGATGGTCGGGGTTAAGGTTGCAGATATCGGCGACGACATGCGAAACTATGCTCAGCCGTTGGATTTGGGCCGGGGCGATCCCTTGATACCCCAACTTGAGGTGGGTGTTGGCGATCAAGGCAATCAAATCCATGTTGCCACAACGTTCGCCAATACCGTTAATCGTGCCTTGGACATGACGGGCGCCGGCGTCGATGGCCGCCAAGGCATTGGCCACGGCTACTGCGCCGTCATTGTGGGTATGGATGCCGATCTGTACGTTCAATTGCTGCGCCACAAAATACGATATCACGCGGGTCACAACCCGGGTGATATCATGCGGCAGTGCACCACCGTTGGTGTCACACAGCACAATTGTGTGTGCGCCAGCCTGAGCAGCGGCAGCAATCGTCGCCAGGGTATAGTCTGCATCAAGAGCATAGCCATCAAAAAAATGTTCGGCATCGTAGATGACTTCTTTGCCGTAGTCTACAAAGTACGCCACGCTATCGGCGATCATACGCACATTTTCGGCGCGGGTGGTTTCGAGCACCTGTTCGACATGCAACACCGAGCTTTTGCCTACCAACGTGACCACGGGCGTGTTGGCGGCGAGCAAGGCTTGGGTATTGGCATCGTCGGCACAGGTGGATTTGGCGTGGCGAGTACTACCAAAGGCAGCAATTTTGGCATGTTGGAGCACCGTGGATTGCATACGCCGAAAAAACTCGGCGTCTTTGGGGTTTGAGCCGGGCCAGCCCCCTTCGATGTAATGTACCCCTAATTCATCAAGCACATGCGTGATTTTGATTTTGTCTTCAACCGACAGAGAAATTCCTTCGCGTTGCGTACCATCACGCAAGGTGGTGTCATAGATTTTGAGCAACATGGTCATTTAGGCAATCCTTTTTTCATCCTTATGCCAGCGCGGATAACTCCCAAATATTTTCAAAAACCCTGTTTGGGCACGCATCTGATCCAAGGTGACTGCAATATGCGGATCGAGACGATGTCCGTTAATGTCAACAAAAAAAACATATTCACCGAGGACCGCTTTTGAAGGACGTGATTCAAATTTAGTAATATTGATACCAGCATCGGCCAGAATCTGGAGCGGTTTGACGATTTGCCCCGAGCGATCTTCACGGTCAAATCCAAAACAGAGGCTGGTTTTGTCATCCCCTGTAGGGGCATGATCTGTCGCGGCAAGCACGACGAAGCGGGTAACGTTGCTAGCACGATCTTGGATGTCTGGAACCAGGATGACAGCGCCAGTCAGCTCCGCTGCCCGGGTCGTGCCTATCGCCACCGCCATCCGGGCCGAAGCGAGGGCCTCGGCCGGAGCGGCGCTATTGGAAAGGGATGCGATCGTGGTAACGTGGGGTAAATGTGTATCAATGTAATGGCGACATTGACCAAGCGATTGGGGATGACCATACAACACTTCGACGTGCGTCAAATCCGTGTCGGGCTTCCCCAACAGTTGATGATTGATGGGGATGACTAGTTCCGCCGTAATCATCAACTGAGTATCATGTACGAGTAGATCGAGTGTGGTGGTGACACTCCCTTCCAAGACGTTTTCGATTGGTAACATTGCCACATCAGCCAACCCTTGTTCAACGAAATGAACCGCTGCCGGAAAGGTGGGTTGTGGCACAAATACATCGCCTGTAGCGGCATAGGTAATAGCCGCAATCTCACTGTATGTACCGGCAGGACCAAGATAACTGATGCGCATAATTACCTACTACCACACGTATGGTCTGAGCACGAATTTAGCGTTGTGTATTGGCGAAGTTGTCGACGGCATAGCCTGGGCTATTCGAATCATAGCCATCCGCATAGGCTGATTTCTCAGCGTGAATAAAATGTTCGCGGTTTTGCAACAACTTATTCAACGCCCCCATATAGGCTTCCGCAGCAGCGACCATGGTATCGGTATGTACACCATAGCCGTTGTACAAATCAATGCCCGGTTTGGTACTCGCTTGTTGGGCGGCTGTGGTGTCGCGAATCCGCACAGACACTTCGGCGACGGCGTCGATGCCTTCGGTGACAGAATTAATCGCAAACTCTAACAACTCAACGGGGCGACCAACCACTTTATCGATGGCCTTGTAGATGGCATCGACGGGGCCGGTACCATGGGCAGCTTCGAGGTGCATTTGGCCTTGTTGGTCGATTAAGCGCACCGTGGCAACGGGGGTCAAGCTCGTCCCCGTGATGACTTGGACATGCTCAAGCTTGTAGACTTCGACGGTGCGTTGTTGTTCACCGGCAATCAACGCTTCGATATCACGGTCGTCGATTTTCTTTTTGCGATCGCAGAGCTCTTTGAAGCGCTCAAACACGGCCTGAAACTCTTCTTCGCTTTCGGCTTCATAGCCCATCGCCACCAACTTGGCGCGGAAGGCGTGACGACCCGAGTGTTTGCCAAGTACGAGCATGTTGCCATCGAGCCCGACGGTTTCGGCACTCATGATTTCGTACGTCAAACGATTTTTCATCACTCCGTCTTGGTGGATGCCCGACTCGTGGGCAAAGGCATTACCGCCCACGATGGCTTTGTTGGGGGGCACCGGGATACCGATAAACGAACTGAGCAAGCGGCTCGAGCGGGTTAACTCGGTGGTGTTGATTTTGGTGTTGGCTTGATAAAACGACTGACGGGTGTGGAGCGCCATTACGACTTCTTCGAGTGAGGCATTACCGGCCCGCTCGCCAATCCCATTGAGGGTGCATTCTACTTGACGGGCACCAGCACGCACACCGGCCAAACTATTGGCGGTGGCCATCCCCAAATCATCGTGACAATGAGTCGAGATGATGCACTTTTCGATACCCACCACATTCGCCAAAATCCCGCGGATCAAGTCGGCATATTCTTCGCTGGTGGTAAACCCGACCGTATCGGGGATATTGAGGGTGGTGGCGCCTTCGGCAACCACAGCAGTCAATACCTCATAGAGATAGGCGGGTTCAGAGCGGGTGGCGTCCATGGGTGAAAATTCAATATCGTCGCAGAGTGAGCGGGCATAGCGCACCATCTCACGGGCCCGTTCCAACATTTTGGCGCGCGTCGATTTGAATTGATGTTCGATGTGAATGTCTGAGGTCGACAAAAAGGTGTGGATGCGTTTTTTGGTGGCAGGTTGGATGGCAGTCCACGCTTTGTCGATATCTTCTTTGATGGCTCGGGCCAAGGCAGCAATCACAGGGCCATCGCTGGTACCGACTTCTTTGGCTATTTGATGGACAGCAGCCCAGTCACCGGGGGATGCAGCAGGGAAGCCCGCTTCGATTATGTCTACACCGAGGCGGTGAAGCTGACGAGCGATTTCGAGCTTTTCTTCGAGTGACATGGTGCACCCAGGAGCCTGCTCGCCATCGCGCAAGGTGGTATCAAAAATTCGTACGTGACTTTCCTGCATAATAATTCCCCTTATTGTTGTAAAAAATGCTGGCTGGGACGAATGCCCCAGCCAGCCGGGATGGCTTAGGAGCCGCCTTGGCCAGGAATGACTTCGCGGGGGTTGACGAACGGCATCATGCGGCGCAAATCGCGGCCGACCACTTCGATTTTGTGGTCAACATCGGCAGCGCGCATTTTGTTGAAGCGGGGGCGGTTGTTGGCATTCTCATCAATCCAGTCTTCGGCAAAGGTGCCGTCTTGGATGTTGGTGAGCAATTGCTTCATGGCAGCCCGGGTCTGTTCGTTGATGATTTGTGAACCGGCCACATAATCGCCCCACTCAGCGGTGTCTGACACCGAGAAGCGCATGTAGTTCATACCACCTTGGTAGAAGAGGTCAACGATGAGCTTGAGTTCGTGCATACATTCGAAGTAGGCCACTTCGGGTTGGTAGCCGGCATCAACCAAGGTTTCGAAGCCTGCTTTGACCAAGGCCGATACGCCACCACACAACACGGCTTGTTCGCCGAACAAATCGGTTTCGGTTTCTTCGGCAAAGGTGGTTTCGAGTACACCGGCACGGGTGTTGCCCATACCCTTGGCATAGGCCAAGGCATCAGCCAAGGCATTGCCACTGGCGTCTTGGTGCACGGCGACCAAGGCGGGCACGCCGCCACCTTGGGTAAAGACTTCACGCACACGGTGGCCGGGAGCCTTGGGGGCGACCATGCTCACGTCGATGCCGGCGGGAGGCACGATTTGGCCGTAGCGGATGTTGAAGCCGTGGGCAAACATCAAGGTTTTGCCTGGTGCAATATTTGGGGCAATATCTTCGCGATATACCTTGGCTTGCACGGTATCTGGGGTCAAGTTCATGATGATTTGGGCAGCTTTGGAGGCATCGGCCACGGACATTACCTTGAGGCCGGCAGCTTCCGCTTTAGCCCAGCTTTTGGAGCCGGGGTACAAGCCAACCACCACATCGACGCCACTTTCCTTGAGATTGAGGGCATGGGCGTGACCTTGGCTACCAAAGCCAATGATGGCGACGGTGCGGCCCTTTAGGCGGCCCAAATCAGCCTGATTGTCGTAATACAACTTTGCCATGATCTACTGATGCTCCTTGTTATTGGGCTGCCGCACTTGCGGCACCCGCTACGTCATTTTGCCAACCAGTGTCAACCAAATCGGCACCACTATGTCCTCGTGCGCCACGGACCATGGCGATACGCCCAGTACGCATCATTTCTTTGATGCCAAACGGACGCACCATATCAATGAAGTTGTCGACCTTGGCGGGCCCACCGGTCATTTCGATGACCATGGCCGTTACCGATACATCGACAATCTTGGCACCAAATACCTCAGCAAGCGCCACTATTTCGGCACGTTGCTGACTCGGAACATGCAGTTTCACCAAGGCCATCTCGCGCTCAACCGTTGGGTCATCGGTGACGTCGCTAACCTTGAGCACCTCGACCAACCGATACAATTGTTTGACCACTTGTTCGACATGGTCAGATTCTACCACGACGGTCATTCGGCTGATGCCAGCGGTTTCGGTATGGCCAACGGCCAAACTCGCAATATTATAACCACGCCGGCGAAACATACTGACGGCGCGATTTAACACGCCGGGGTGGTCTTGCATTAACACGACCAAAATGTGGGTCTTCATCGCTTACTCCGTAATCATTTCGCCGATGCTCTTGTTCTGGGGCACCATGGGGAACACATTGACTTCGCGCTCGACGCGGAAATCAATCAACACCGGACCGTCGGTGGCATAGGCTTGTTGTACCGCTGCATCGATTTGATCCCCTGACTCAACCGTAATCCCCGTCCAGCCATAGGCTTCGGCCAGTTTTTGGAAGTTGGGGCTCGTCAATGGCGTCCCGCTATAGCGCTTGCCCTCGAACAACTCTTGCCATTGCCGTACCATCCCGAGGAAGCCATTGTTGATGATGGCAATCTTGATGTTCTTGATGTTTTCTTGGACGACCACAATCATTTCTTGATTGGTCATCTGGAAGCCACCATCACCACAGACCACCCACACGGTGTCTTCGGGATGGGCCACGGCCACACCCAAGGCTGCCGGCATGGCAAAGCCCATGGTACCGGCGCCACCGCTGGTGATGTGCGTACGTGGGCGATACCAATCGATCAACTGGGCAGCCCACATTTGATGCTGACCGACGTCGGTCACCACGCGGTAATTGCCACGCTCGTTCATCTCTTTGGTGAGGACGGCATACACATCGTGGGGCATCATCACCGACGTATCGGGACGATTGAGGTATTGTTGTTTGTGTTGGTGTTTGGCTTGTAATTCACGCACATAGACCAACCACTCCGCTGCCACCTGCTGGAATTGGGTTACTTTGGCCTCTTCGGGTTCTTCTTCGAGCATTGACAAGAGCACCAACTTGGCGTCGCCGACGATGGGTACATCGACTTCGACGTTTTTGCCAATTTCGGAAGGATCGATATCGACATGCACAATCGAGGCATTGGGGGCAAACGTGGACGCCTTGCCGGTGACGCGGTCATCGAAGCGCCCGCCGATATTGAGCAAGAAGTCGCTTTCTTGGATGGCGCGGTTGACATGCACCCAGCCGTGCATGCCGGGCATGCCCAATGACAAGGGGTGATCTTGGGGGAAGGCGCCAAGGCCGTGCAACGTGGTGATTACGGGGATTTGGTAGCGCTCCGCAAAGGCCATGACTTCGTCACTGGCATTGGCCATCATGACGCCGTTACCAATCATCATGACGGGTTTTTTGCTCTGGAGCATCAATTCAAGCGCAGCTTTAATTTGCTTTTTGCTGCCTTGGTAGGTGGGGCGGTAGCCGGGCAAAAAGATTTTTTTGCTGTAATCAGGCACCACTGAAGCCTGCAATGCATCTTTGGTGATGTCGACAAGCACGGGGCCGGGGCGGCCAGTGGTGGCAATGAAAATTGCTTCCTTGACGGCATAGGCGATGTCTTCTACCCGTTTGATGAGGTAGTTGTGCTTGGTAATGGGCATCGTGATACCGGTGATGTCGGTTTCTTGGAAGGCATCCTTGCCCAACACGGCGCTACTTACCTGACCACAGATTGCGAGCATCGGAGTACTGTCCATCCAGGCATCGGCAATCGGGGTCACCAAATTGGTCGTACCTGGGCCACTTGTGCCGATACAGACGCCAATCCGACCGGTCGAGCGGGCAAATCCTTCGGCAGCGTGGCCGGCGCCTTGTTCGTGGCGACACAAAATATGGCGTAATTCGCTACGGTATTCCCACATAGCATGGTAGAACGGCATGATGGCGCCGCCCGGTAAACCAAACATCGTGTCGACACCATTTTGAATCAATGCCTCACACAGAATCTGTGCGCCAGTGCGCTTGTCACTCATACGTCCTCCATTTGATTGCATAAACAAAAACCTCTCCCGTAGTACTACGGGAGAGGTGAACTGTACTTCACGTGCGGTTTGGCCGCTCCCTATAGTATCATGTGCTCTTAATCGTTAGTACGACTAGAGCGACAGTAATTACTACTAGGTTGAGCTGACGGCGTTGAAACACAGTAAATCCTCGTTTTGTGTTGGACCTGAGGGGATTATAGAATGAATCGCACAGAATGTCAAATACCATCGTGGTATATTAGCGAACTACGGAGCAATCGTCATTGTCGGGGCGATAGCAAATGTCATCAATGGTTCTCCCAAACTCGACTTTGCTTCAACAGTACGATACCCAACCGGAATTTGCACGTCGGCAAGCCGGACCGTCGGAATAGCGAGGACTTGGGCGTCACTCCGTGGTGCAACTCCTTCAGTAATCGCGAGATAATCGAGATGTTTGGTAAGAAACGGCATCACGCCACTGGCATTACGATTGAGAAAATCTGTTTCGTAGACATCGACCGTTGTCCCTGCCGGGAGTTTTAGCGCAAATTGACCAAGTAACGAACAGCTCTGCATTGCAATATCCCCTGCACCGTCTTCTTTAACCACAAAAGTATTGAAATAGTAATCTATACTTTGATACGCACCAATACACATTACCCCTGCTAATACCACATGACTGATGTATTGCGCTATTTTTTGCGTAAAAAAACGTTGCCGTACGCGATCAATCGATTGGGCGCCAAACCCAATCAACAACGCAACGCTCCCCATCATGCTTACCATGCGGTGACCAGCAGCGACTGGGTATGCTAACGCCGCAATCAAACACACAAACAAAATATTGAAGACCACAATATAACTGTTTGGTGAACGCCAACGCGTAATCATGACCACTAATCCAAGTAAAAACAAGTACGCATAAACTGATGGCAAAATAGCCCCATTCGACCGATACCAACCATCAACTGGTCCTGTAATAATTGCATTAAACGATCCTTTGAAGTTATTACTGATAATTTCAAAGGCAGTCTTGTTTTGCTCTGCCATTTGTCGTGTCAACACCGACGACCCATCTGATGCATCAGGCAAAAACAACGACGCCCGTTGCAACGGGGCACGAAAGTTGTTTGGATATTGATAGTAGTGGAATAACAATGGACCCGCCACCGCAGCGGTTACCACACCATATAGCACCATGTGTAAAATAGTTGATTTCCATTGTGCCGATAAACGAATCAACTGAATGCCCGTCCAAATTATGAGCAATAGCGAAAGGTTACGGGCGCTGGCATAACCAAACAACCCAATCCCACTCAACACGCTAATAATGACGATTGAACGATTGTTGAATCCCTTTTCGCTCCGCAAAATAAGCCCGATAATTCCCAATACACACATCAAGTCAAATATCATGATGTAGTACAACCGTGAGAAGTTAATTAATATCCCGAGAGTCGCTACTACAAAACCAGCCATTAGTGCATAAGGACGATCAAGGATGGGACGGACAGTCCAAATCGTCAAAGGAATCGTTATCATTCCAAAAAAGAGTGCCGGGATACGCATGGCCCAGATCGACTGCCCAAAAATCTGCACCATCAAACCAGGTAAATACGACATCAATGAAGGAAGCTCAAGCCACCCCGAGATAAACGGATTCGAAAAAGTCCCATCAAAATAGGTCATCCCAAAGATCGTAATCGACGCTTCGTCTCCGTTGAGCACCGGGATCTCTGTGATTCGATATACGCGCAACACTAAACCAATCAACGTAATCGCTAGTACCGCACCATAGTAATACTGATTTTCACGCGTAGTGAAATCGAATATACCCGATATGTCTTTCCGTGTCGTACAACTCAAAATTAACATGACAATGGCCACTACCCAGCCAATAACCATTTCACCGGCATACGGTGGAGTCCATGATTGTGCATTGGTGAAAATCACATAGTCATAGCCAATCATGGCAATTGCACCGGCTAATGGAATCGGCCGATTGACAGTAAAATAATAAATCCCCACCGCACTTAGCACCCCGAGTAATGCCACCCATATAGGCAATACATCATTTCCAAGTCTAAACAATTGCAAAGGGAAAATTAAGAGCAACAGGAGAAGTATTATCTTTTTAGGAATCATGGCAAACCTCATATTATGACAAGCTTATATGTGCGAATAATTATAGCATATTTTTTGATTTATTAGCCTATTACTACGACATATACATCATTGTAATGCGATTAACTCCGTTGAATCATCCCGTAATCCAAATAATCATCACCCTGAAATAGCCAAGACCAATCTCTACATTTATGTAGGTTGTGTATTTATTGGGGATGTTGCTATTGAGGTTGTGCGTTTATTTGCTATGATAGACACACGATTCGTCACAATACACCGGGAGCAGCGATGACTACTACATTTCCGCATCTCACCAGCATGCAGCACGAAATTTCCACCGACCCAGCAGCGTTTGGCACCCTCCACGATTGCACCACCTTATTGGAAAATCCCGCAGCGCTCCGTCAATTCATCGATACCGAAGGCTATATCTACCTCAAAGGGGTGCTCGACACCACCAAAATCGCCGCTGCCCGCCATGTGATGGCCGAACGTTTGGCTGCCAAAGGCCACATCGACACGAATCACCCCATCGACGACTGTATCGCTGCTCCCGAAACCAAAGTCGCCTTCATGCCTGACCTCGCCAAAGACAACGCCCCACTGATGGAAGTCTTGTATGACGGCGCCATGATTGATATTTTCGCCCTACTGCTCGAATCAACTGTCCGCCACTATGACTTCACCTGGGTACGGGCCGTTGCCCCCAAACGGGGCACGCCACCGCACATGGATGTAGTCTACATGGGGCGTGGCACCAAAAAACTCTATACCGCCTGGACCCCACTCAGCGATATACCCATCAGCATGGGTGGATTACTCGTCCTCGAACGCTCACACCAGCACGACAAACTCAACAACGGCTACGCCAGCAAAGACGTCGACGAATTTTGTGAAAACAAAGTGGGTGAAGGCTATACCAAAATGGGCGGTGGTGGCAATATTCGTGACGGCGGCTGGTTGTCCGACAACCCTGTCAAGCTCCGTAATGCCCTCGGTGGCCGCTGGCTGACTGCCAATTACGAAGCTGGCGACGTGCTCATTTTCAGTGTGTTTACCATCCACACCAGCCTCGACAACGCCTCAAACCGTGTGCGCTTATCGACTGACACCCGCTATCAACGCGCTGACGAACCCATCGACGAGCGCTGGATCGGTGACGAACCTATCGGCCACGGTGCCGCCGGCAAACGGGGCAAAATTTGTTAAGCCAGCGATTCTGCTAAGTGCAAAAGAATCGGGTATGATACAAGTGTTTCTGTTTTTGTAGTGAAGGAACCTCCTACCATGTCTGACATCATTACCACTGCCTCAGGTCTGCAATACCAAGAAATCACCGTCGGCACCGGTGCCAGCCCCGTGCGTGGCAAACAAGTCACCGTGCACTACACCGGCACCCTCGTTGACGGCAAGAAATTCGATAGCTCACGCGACCGCAACGACCCCTTCACGTTCATTATTGGGGTTGGCCAAGTCATCAAAGGCTGGGACGAAGGCGTTGCCAGCATGAAGGTAGGCGGCCGCCGCACGCTGACCATCCCCGCCGATCTCGGCTACGGCGCCCGTGGCGCCGGTGGCGTCATCCCCCCCAACGCCACACTCGTGTTCGATGTTGAATTATTGAGTGTTTAAGGACTGAGAGTATCATATGGCCACGCCATTTGTATTTGAACCCGATTTAGCCAAAGCCACCACCATCCCCTCCGATTGGTACCGTGATCCGGCGCTGCTTGCGCAAGAAAAAGAGCTGATTTTTGCCAAAACATGGCAATTGGTCGGCCGGCTTGAACAGCTCAAATTGCCCGGCGATCACTTCACCTGTAGTGTGGTGGATGAACCACTCGTCATCACTCGTGATAGCTACGGCAAAATCCATGCCTTCTACAACGTCTGTCGTCACCGCGCCGGTGCTGTCGCCAATGGCGCCGGCCACCGCAAGACGTTGCAGTGCATGTACCACGGCTGGACCTATGGCCTCGACGGCAAATTGCTCAACACCCCCGAATTTGAAGGCGTCGAATGCTTTGACCGCAGTGAGTTCGGACTCAAGCCGGTGCGCGTCGATACCTGGGGACCGTTCATCTTTGTCTGCCTCGACGACCAGACCCCCGGGTTGCACGAGGTGTTGGCCAAAATCATCCCCGAAACCGTCCACATGCAAATCGAAAAGATGGGCTTTTACAAGCGCGTCGATTACGAAATCAACTGCAATTGGAAGGTCTACGTCGATAATTACCTCGAGGGCTACCACATCCCCATAGCCCATCCTGGCTTGTTCAAAGAAATCGACTACAACCAATACTTGGTCGAACCCGAGCGCTATTATTCCAAACAATACGCCCCGATTCGCGCCAAAGATGAGTCGTTGTATCGCCGCAATCTCGACGACGGCGCCCCCGCCCAAGCACTCTACTACTGGCTCTTCCCCAATCTGATGCTCAATATCTACCCCGACAACGTACAAATCAACATCGTACTCCCGTTAGGGCCCGAGCGCACCGTCACTATCTTTGAATGGTATTTGCGCGATGTCAATCGTCCCGGTGTGGCCGAGGATTTCGCCAAATCATTTGCTTTTAGTGACTCGGTGCAACAAGAAGACATCGAACTCTGCGAAACCGTACAACGCCGCTTACGCTCACGCTCATACCATACGGGACGGTTTTCGGTGGCCCGTGAAAACGGTGTTCATCACTTCCACGGCCTGATCTGCGAACACCTCAACGCCAAATAATTGCGAAAAAACCTTCATGCCCTATGTGACAGTGGTGTCATATAGGGCATGAAACAAGAGAAAACCAACAATGCCAACCACCCCCATCCCGCAATCCCTCGGTCTCCCCAAAATCGGCCACATGCTCGGGCTCACTATCGACCCCATGGCAGTTATGCAACGCCTGCACCGCCAATTCCCCCACATCGTTGAAGTCGCCGTGCCGCCTCACACCTTTTTTGTGGTGACTAATCCCACGTTAATCGAAGAAGTGCTCGTCACCAAACAAAAACATTTTCACAAAGATGGTTTTTTGAAACACCACGCCAGTGCCTTGTTTGGCAACGGATTACTCAGTAGCGACGGTGATTTTTGGTTGCGCCAACGCCGTATGGCCCAACCAGCCTTCCATCGCCAACGCATTACCGAATACAGTGAAATCATCAGTGCCAAAACTGCAGAAACACTGGCCGCCCTGCCCCACAACCAACCCATCGACATCCTTGCGACGATGATGGAATTAACCTTGACCATTGTGGCCGAAACGTTGTTTGGGGTAATTACCCCACGTCAACTTATCACCATTGGGCAGGCACTCCAGCAATCGATGGATTATTTTACAAACGATCCACTGCGTGATATCGCCGCCAGCATTACCAGATTACCGCTGCATGACGCCAAAAACGCCGCGTATGCAACGGCAATTCAGGCGTTAGACACGGTGATTAACGAAATCATCACTGAGCGCATCGCCCAACCACGCGAATCTACCGATTTGTTGGGAATGTTTCTCTCCGCTCGCGACGATGACGACCAGCCCATGTCGCGCAGCCAATTGCGCGACGAATGCAAAACACTTTTTTTGGCGGGCCACGAAACCACCGCGCTCACGTTGACCTGGAGCATTTGGCTCCTGCTCCGTCATCCTGACTGCGTGCGCACGCTACAGGCAGAGCTCACGCAGGTCATCGGCGACCGCCTACCGACGATGGCCGACATGCCCAACTTGGTCTATACCGAGCAAGTCATCCGCGAAGCGATGCGCCTCTATCCGCCGGCCTATACCATTGCTCGCTCGTGTATCGCCGATGTGACGATAGGTGACTATGCTATCCCCGCCGGTAAAGATGTCACGCTCAGTCAATACGCCATGCACCGCGATCCGCGCTGGTACGACCAACCCGATGCATTCATCCCCAGCCGTTGGAGTGAGGAATTCAAAGCGCAGCTTCCCAAATACGCCTACTTTCCCTTTGGGGGCGGGCCGCGCTTGTGCATCGGCCAGCAGTTTGCCCTCGTAGAAGCCACCTTGATCCTGGCCATGGTGATGCGGCACGGCGACTGGCAACTCCTGCCGTGGCAGCGGGTGGTGCCAGCGCCTGCGATTACCCTGCGCCCCAAACGAGGTGTAATGGTGCAAATTCACGACCGCGCGTGATGTTTTTTATTTATTAAAAAAAATATCCTGCGCCTCAGGTGACAACCACACACACAATCACCCGGTGGCGCACGATCCTGCGGGGTAGGGCAGGAATCTGCCCACCCCGATATTGCATGCGAGGAGTGCGCTAGTGGGTGCGCGGGGTGACTGGGATGGCCAGTTGCAAGGTTTTGCCAGCCCGCAGGACATCAACCGTCAACACGGTACCAATGGCATCGCGGCGCAAGATTTTGCGGACGTCATAGCGGCGCATAATCGGGATGCTGTTGATGCGCTCGATGACGTCGCCGATTTCAAATGGGGATGGCGTAGTGCGGATACGTTGCACCGTAATGACTTGGTGGTCACTGCCGTCATCAGCCCAATGTTCGCCAATCGAAATCCCCAGTGTACCCCGCAGTACTGCGCCATGAGCAATGATTTCGGGGATGACATCACCCACAATCTCGGCAGCAATCGCAAAACCAATGTTGTCGGCATCGGCATATTTGGCCACATTGACCCCCATCACCTGCCCTTGCCAATCAATCAATGGACCACCCGAATTGCCGGCATTGATGGCGGCATCGATTTGGATGCTCTCTTCGATGAAACCGTAGTCATTGGGGACTTGACGAGACAAGCCACTCACTACCCCAAAGCTAATCGACTCGCGGAAGCGCAACGGCGACCCCATGGCAATACAGACTTCACCGAGCTGCACCGGCGTGGTACGGAGCGGGAGCAATGGTGGTGATGCAATCGGCGTACTACAACGCAAAACCGCCAAATCACTGGCGGGGTCGACCCCTACAATTTGGGCAGCTACTGCCCTACGTCCCACAAACTGCACCGTCAAGTTGCGCTCGAGGTTTTTGACCACATGATAATTGGTTACCACATGCCCGAGATCATCATAGACCCACCCCGACCCAGCCCCTCCCGACGCAATATCGATGGTCATGCCAGCAATAGTGGCCGTACTATCCCGCGTCTGGGCAATCAGTTGGGTAATCTGCTGATTAAATTGTAATAACGTCTTGGTCATCAGCGCATACTCCTACACATCAATCACATCATCGGTAAGTGATGGGCCAAACAATTCGCCACCAAAGCTCGCATGCAGGCGATCATCGTATTGGTCGGCAAGGAACTGGACCTGCATCACCACATTGAGCAATGATTGTTCATTGAGGGCATACGGAAAAATACTCGACTCCAAAATAATCAGGCCATCTTTTTCGAACATACGACCGATTTGGAGCGTCGCATTAATATGATTGAGCGTTTCATATAATTCAGGACTGCGGACGATGTTTTTGATGAGTACGGCATAGATACGCACAATCAAGGGCTCAGGTGCCACCGTGACGCACATCACGGCACTGCCAGCGGGCATGATAATGTCGCCATCTTCGTCGATGGTAATAGTGTTTTTCGCGGCGTTTTTTTCGAAGTGGCTCGCAAGTGTCTGTAACACAAATTGGCGCAACACATCGACGGGGTTGTCGTTTTTGCTAATCACCGGCGTAATCACCACCGGCGCGGTCTCGTCTTGAACGGGAGCCGGGGATTCAGGCAAACGCACACCCGTTTCGTTACGTTCCCCAAGGGCAATAAATTCTATTAAAACTACATCTCTGAGCCCAGCGCTATTGCGACAACTGCGCAAATAAATTAGGTCGTCGCTAATCGTGGCATCACCGACACCGCGCATCTGCAAGGCTTCGGCGATGCGGTGGGCTGCGTTTTTGTCGAGCACCAGCCAATGATCGAGTAAAAACGGCCAGGCAGTTTGGATAAATTCTTGGTTGGGGCGCTTCCCAAAGCGGGTGACGAATTGCGCTGCCGCAACATCTGGCAATTGAAATGCTTTAGCGAGAATTTCACGTAAATTTGCGTCGATATTTTCCCATTGAAAACGAAATCGTGGCATGCTACCCACCCTTTGGTTACAAACACCACCCCACCCTGTCGCTGCAGCGACAGGGTGGGGAAGCAACAGAATTAGGCGTGCAAATCAATTGCGGTGGTGGACAACGGTGGTACCGTCACGATAATCACCCCGTCTTGCACCACTGGTGTCGCAAGGGATTTGCTCGTGAGCAACTGTGGTTGTGCAAAGGTGTTGTGGGCCTTAGGATCCGTGCCCCACAATGATTCGGCTGCCGTGGCTTTGACCGGTGCCATACCATCGTCGAAACGAATCGTCACCGTCATGGCTTGGTCGAGGCTACGATTGACCACAAAACAGGCACCCCGATTGGTGGTGGCGTCCCACGATGCAGATACGTCAATCATCGGCACATCGGCTTCGGTTTTGGTGGAATAGACCGGTGCTTGCACCACGGCGTCGAGTGAGGAACCCTTGGCACGTTTGGCCATCATCATGAATGGATAGAAAATGCTCTGGATCAACATGGCATCTTTGGTGGTCAAGATTGGCGCAATTACGTTGACCATTTGCGCCAAACAAGCCGCTTCGATGACGTCACATTTGCGCAAGAAGACGTTCAACCACTGCCCAACCACGAGGGCGTCTTCGAGGTTGTAGACTTCTTCGATCAAATGCGGGGCAACGGTCCACTTGCCGTCCATTTGCATGTTTTTGTACCAGACATTCCACTCGTCCCACGACAATTTGACCGTCTTCTTGGAACGTTTGACGGCTTTGACGTAGCGGATAGTTGATGCCAAGGTGTCGACATAGTCTTCGAGGCCGCGGGCAATGGCGAGGTACGAAGGGGTGTCGTCGTTACGGTTGACGGCATAGTAGTGCATCGACAACACGTCAACGTGGTCATAACAATGCTCGAGAATGGTGCGATCCCAGTTGGGATAGGTGGCCATGCCACTGCTCGATGAACCGGCGAGCACCAGTTTGATGGTTTCGTCTTGCCATTTCATCATCTTGGCGGCTTCGAGGGCTTTTTTGCCGTAATCGACGGCATCGAGGTGACCAATCTGCCACGGGCCATCCATTTCGTTCCCCAAGCACCACCATTTGACGCCCCACGGATCGGCTTGGCCATTGGCAACGCGTTTGTCGGCCCAATAGCTACCGGCGGGGGCATTGACATACTCGACGTAGGCGGAGGCAAGGGCAATATCGCCAGTACCAAGATTGACACCCAACATCGGTTCGGCACCGAGGCGAGCACAATAATCGAGGAATTCATGGGTGCCAAAGTGGTTGGTTTCGAACGACTTCCAGGCCAGCTCGCGTTTGCGGGGGCGTTGTGATACCGGTCCCACCCCGTCGCGCCAATCGTAACCACTAAGCATGTTGCCGCCAGGATAACGCATAATCGTGACGCCCATTTGATTGAGAGCGCCTAACACATCGAGACGAATGCCTTTGGCGTCGGCGTGGGGTGAACCCGGGTCATAAATGCCTTCGTAGACACAACGACCCATGTGTTCGATGAATCCCCCAAACAAGGTGGGAGAAATGTGCCCAACCACGCGGCGACGATCAAGTGCAATATGCGCACTGAGTTGCTCTGCCATGACTTCCTCTGTTCTATTGTCGGTAAAAAGGAACATCTCTATCATACCGCAAATTCTCTGCAGTTTCTACAAAAAAATCGTTTGGACACAGTAATGCTGTGCCCAAACGATTTTGCAAAACCAAACGTGAATTACGCGGCGGCTTTGGTGGCCGATTTGCGCATCATCATCCGCACGCGGTCGAGCAACCACCACGCAAACAATAGACTCGCCAAGCTAATCGCTGTGGTACTCGCCACAGTGACCAAGAGCGGCGCCGGAGGCAGTTGGGCTTCATTGGTGACATATTGGATTTGTTTGACCCCCAAGCCGTACAAGGCCCAGGCAATTACCATACCATACGCAGTATCTTGGCGCAATATCCGTTGTGAAATGGCAAGTACCACTGCCACGCCAATCAACAACAACGTCCAAAAAATCGCCGTCTCGTCGCTAAAGGTGCCACGACGAAAAATCACCACCGACACGTTGACCACCGTCGCCACACTAATCCAGCCGGTATAGATGTGGAACGGCAAATCAACACAGATGCGTTCGGTAATCGTACGGGCTGGGATACGCACAAGCGTGATGACCGTGTAAATCAAGGTGGCCAGCAAGGTGAGCATCATTACCAAGGTGATTTCGACTTGATAGTAATGCCAAAACACTAACCACAACGTATTGGCGGTACTGCCCACCACAAACCACCAACCGATGGCCCGCAACCGTGGGTCTTCGCGTTTGGAAGGGAGGGCTTGATAGACACAAAAGGCAATCAGGAATGTATAGATAATCCCCCACACACTAAAGACATACCCTGCCGGCACAAACCGAATCCAATAACTATCAGACAATTTGGCCGTGGTAACGCCATTGAGTGGCAGGGATGTAGCCAAACCATTGACAATTAATGTCACAATGGTAATCAGGATTACGCTGATTTGCCGCAAAACATCACGATTCATATGTATCCTTTAAAACGAAGCGAGTACGTAATTATGTATACGCATGTAAATTTATTTTGGATTGTTGCGCCACGGCCTGTCATACACGTGCATGGCGCCATGCAATGACGGCGCCATGCAATGACGTGCGCCATACAATGACGGCGCCATGCAATGACGGCGCCATGCAATGACGTGCGCCATACAATGACGGCGCCATACAATGACGGCGCCATGCAATGACGGCGCCATGCAATGACGGCGCCATGCAATGACGGCGCCATGCAATGACGCCCCTACTACGCCCATACGGCGTGCATGTGGCGCAACAATTCAATTCCGCTGGCCACACTTGTCGCCGCGCCCTCACCCACGTTATAAACCGACACCAAGGCTTGAGCAATCAATTTATCACCAGCCACATCGGCCACCGTGTGAATCGCCGCCACTACTTCGTCCATCGCAGGACCATTGGGCTCGGCCGTACCATGGTTGGGCACATAGCGTTTGTCCAAAATATCTTCGTCGATGTGGAGATAAATGTAGTCACACTCCGCCACTAGTCGTTCCATCGCCGCCCGCAATGGATCCGTGGCACAGGGGACGACCGTCACGTCGGTGGCGGCAATCAGTTGTGCCTCGGCGGGGTCAAGGTTACGCACATCAACCATCACAATCCGATTGGTAGGCAAGGCTTCGTTGATCCCCGCATTGATGCGCCATTGGGGCAAGGTCAAGCCGGCACAGACGGCCACCGGCATGCCGCCAAGCATCCCCGACAACGTCGTTTTGGTGGTATTGAAGTCACCATGGGCATCGAACCATACCAAGCCAATCGCAGCATGTGGACCATGGGCGGCCACGAGCCCCGAATAAACTCCGGTGACATGCGAACAATCGCCACCAATCATCAGCACCTTTTGGCCAGCGCGGCGGGCGGTAGCCGTGGCATCGGCGATACGCTGACAAAACATGCCGATATTGGCAGGTATATCACTCCCCAATGGCAAGCCATCGGTGGTGGGGGTGACGACCAATGGCGCAATCCCATCGGTATGCAATGCGTGAGAATTGAGCAAGGCGTCGACACTCCGTTCGTCACCCTGACAGGCAGTGGCGTTGCGGTAGCGAATAGCAATCACAGCTTCCATGATGTTGCACCTCCGTTAAAGAAACTATAATA
>CAISXI010000294.1 GCA_903889425.1 uncultured Roseiflexaceae bacterium
AGCAGGCTGCGGCTCGACGGCGTCTCTACTTTATACTTCATACTTCATATCACCATGCCTTGCATGGTGGAGACGCAGTATGCCGCAGCAGGCTGCGGCTCGACGGCGTCTCTACTTCACACTTCAAACTTCAAACTTCATACTTCGCATGGCGTATCGGGTGGTTTTTTGGTGGCATCCACATAGTTCAAATATTTTTGAAATAATTTTTCGGCGCAAAAAAAGCAGATACCCACAGGAGCCTCAAGCGCTCCCGTGGGTATCGTGTGTGGTGAGTATTTAGGCGTGGTTGCCGTTGCTGGTGGCGGCGGGGGTAGCCATCACGGGTGAATTGGTGTTGCGCCAGCTGACTGACGGCATTACCAAGGCGCTCCGCACGTGTTGGCGCTGGGCGTAGACCATGTGCATCACCGAATTGAGCAAGGTATCGTTGAGCAGATGTGGTTGCAAGCCGAGGTCGATGAGCTTGCTATTGGCGGCATTGTAGTAGTGGGCTTCTTTTTCGACGCGGGGATTTTCGAGGTGTTGGATGGTGGCATTGATGCCGAGGGTTTTGGCGGCGTCATGCACCATGTGGGCCAATTGGAGCACGTTGAATTGTTCGGTAAATTGATTAAATACCCGGAACTCACCGCGGGCAGCGGGGAAGTTCAATGCCAATTCCACACACGCCAAGGTATCGCGGATATCGAGGAAGCCGCGGGTTTGGCCACCTTGACCATAGACGGTCATGGGCATGTCAATCACGGCTTGCACCAAAAAGCGATTGAGGGCGGTACCAAACACGGCATCGTAGTCAAAGCGGGTGACGAGGCGGGGATCAACATTGGTTTCGGCGGTTTCGAGGCCATACACCACCCCTTGGTTGAGGTCGGTGGCGCGGATACCCCAGACCCGGCAAGCAAACATCATGTTGTGGCTGTCGTGGACTTTGCTGAGGTGATAAAACGAACCAGGTTGTTTGGGGTAGGGCAGGGTATCGGTACGGCCGTTGTGGGTAATGGTGATGAAGCCTTCTTCGATGTCGATGTTGGGGGTACCGTATTCGCCCATGGTACCCAGTTTGACCAAATGACAATCGAGGTTGTGTTCGGCGATAGCATACAGCAAATTGAGCGTCCCCACCACGTTGTTGGTCTGGGTATAGATGGCGTGGCGGCGATCAATCATCGAATAGGGCGCACTGCGTTGCTCGCCGAAGTGCACCACGGCATCGGGCGCGAAGCTTTTGAAGACCGGCTCAAAAAAAGAATAATCACACAAGTCACCCACAAACAATTCAATCCGTTTGTTGCTGACTTGTTGCCAGACGGCGATGCGTTCTTGAATCGAGGTGATGGGGGTAAGGCTATGGGCACCGAGTTCGTGGTCATAGCCACGGCGAATCAAGTTATCGACGATAGCGACATCGTGACCACGTTGTGATAAATGCAGGGCTGTGGGCCAGCCGAGGTAGCCGTCGCCACCAATAACCATAATGCGCATTGTGATTCTCCTTTGAGTAATCTGTTGGCGTCAACCACGTCGGTACAATACTCCATGATACAATGGTATGGTACATGAGTAATGTCATCAAGTGATTGTCTTTTGGTTAATGGTTTGTTGTGAATGCGAGATTGTTGTTATGATGCGCATGTCTAGTCAAGTCGAATACGGATTACGGGCGATGCTCGACATTACCTTGAATTGCAGTGATCGTCCGGTGCAGGCTGGTGATATTCACCGCCGTCAAGGTATCGACGAACATTTCATCAGCCAAATATTATTGATGTTGCGCCGGGCTGGTTTAATTGAAAGTCTGCGTGGCCGTCAAGGGGGGCATCGTTTGGCCCGCCCGGCGTCGTTGATTACCGTGCTCGAAATCATCGAAGCGCTCGAAGGCAGCGACGAAGCCCGTGACCGCACGGGCCGGGGGAATATCATCGAAGTTGCGGTGGTGCGTGATACCTGGAATGAAGCCCGCGACCGCGTGCGTTGTTGCTTCCGCGACGTCACCCTCGCCGATTTGTGTGAACGCCGCAATGCCTTGTCGAATAGTTCATATATGATTTAGTGTGGGTGTTTTTTTTTGGAAAAAACGTACTGGCCGTCGTGAATAGGTCGCTATTACGCAAATCCACTGGCCTCAAACCCAAAACGCAACCAAGCCATGATGCCTAATTCGATACTAGTAATCAAGGTGGCCACCAAAAACGGCTTGATGAGCTCTGTCAGGTGGCTGATTTTGCGCTGATCATAGCCAGCGGCGACCGCTACCGCAAATGTATTCGAAATCAACAAAATCCCCACAATCCCCACCCATGACACAATCGCAATCGGCCAATAGAGCCAAATCGGTCCCATGGTGGTGGCGGCCGCATAGCCGAGGGCAAGTGCCCATAAGCCAACCAGCTCCCACCAATGCCCAATCATGGCGCGATTACTACCGTTGTTGCGCAATACACGGTTGAGTGTGGGGATAAAGAACGGGGCAATGGCAATTCCCGCCAGTGACCCCGTCACCATCCGGAGCCAATTTTGGGGTTGATACAACGGGGTGAGGCCGATATCGACACTCAACGAATTGAATCCATCGATCGCGAGTAATACAATCGGTACCAACAACAATAGCGTATATACCTTGGAGCCATATTGGGTATAACGGTGGCGTCCAGCGATGGTCATCACCAGCATACTTAACGTCATGGCGCCATAAATGCCGGTGTTGCGGGCACACAAGGGTAATTGTTGGCCGGCAATGGTGGTGTTGTGCATTTGGGCACAGACACCATGCACACTGGCATACATGTTCCAGGCAATCTGACTACTCGGCCAGCTTGGCAGGGGTAGTGATGGCCAAAACAAAATCCCTGCAATAAGGCCACTATATACACCAATTGCCAACCAATACCAACTGCGTAACGACGTAGTCATGGGATGCGCTCCAATTGTAGTTGTAGGGCTGCTACCGATAATACCCCGATATGGATAGCGACAATCTTGCCGGTGCGATCAATAAAGATACTCGTTGGCAAATTACGAGCCCCATAGGCGCTACTCACGTCGCCGTCAGGATCGCTGACGAGGGTAAAGCGGACGTTTAATTCTTTGGCAAAGGCGGGGATAACGTCGAGTTGTTGGCCTTTGTTGATGCCAATGACACGGACATCGTTGCCATCAACGGCTGCGAGGGTGGCCATTTCGCTCCGGCATGGTTCACACCACGTCGCCCAAAAATTCAATACCACCCGTTGCCCGCGCAGGCTACTGAGTTGCTCGCTATGCCCATCGCCATACGTCCAACTAATATTAGGGGCGGGTTGATCTACGGCGATAGTGGGAGCCTGGGGATTACTGAGGGTGGCGTTGCTGGCGATAAATCTAGGCAAATCAGAGGGTATCGTAGTAGCTGGTGTGCGACCACAACTACTCAATATGCAGGTGCTGATAATGGTAAGCATGAGCAAAAAACGCCGCATCATT
Source organism: uncultured Roseiflexaceae bacterium (assembly GCA_903889425.1). GTDB lineage: Bacteria > Chloroflexota > Chloroflexia > Chloroflexales > Roseiflexaceae > UBA965. Next base: position 3,463 of record CAISXI010000294.1, read on the forward strand.
CGACCTATCCTCCCCGTGCCCGACAAAATCTCTTGCCTCTACAATAGCATAGTTCAATAACAACATGATGAGAGAAAGCCCCTGCGGTCATTAATATGACCGCAGGGGCAGGAGCGTTGCCACAGGGAATTATTCGGTTTTGGTGGTAATCCGTACGAAATGGCGACCCTTTTGGATGACGACGGTGGGGCTAATCAGTTGATTAAAACTGCTAATCCGTTCATTGTCGAGCTTGACACCACCACCATCAATCAAGCGCCGGGCATCACTTTTGCTATTTGCGAGCCCCGTCGCAACTAACAAATCAATGATTACCATGGGTGCGTCAATAGCAAATTCGGGCATATCGCTGGGGGCTTCGCGGCGTTGGAATTGGCGTTCGAAGGCATCGCGACCTTGGATTGCGGCGGCGGGGGAATGGAACTGAGCCACGATTTCGCTGGCAAGGCGTTTTTTGATTTCCATCGGGTTTTCACGCGCACCAGCAATAATTTGGCGGATTTCGCTGACGTCAGTCAACGGCACATCGGTCAGCACTTCAAAGTAAAGTGGCATGACTTCGTCGGCCATCGACATGATTTTACCAAACATGTTTTCGGGTGACAGCAAAATATCGACGGTGTTGTCGAATGATTTACCCATTTTGCGGCCATCGGTACCGGGGATCAACGGCAACAAAAAGACATCTTGGGGGGTAAGTCCCATTTGGCTTTGGAGTTCACGACCAGCCAAATTGTTGAACTTTTGGTCGGTACCACCAAACTCGACGTCGGCTTTGACTGCCACTGAATCGTAGCCTTGAAGCATGGGGTACATGAGTTCGAGGATGGTGAGTGGGGCGCCGGCTTCGTAGCGCTTGCGGAAGGTGTCGTGTGACAGCATGTGCGCCAGCGTAAAGCGCCCGGCGAGGTCGAGGGCGTTTTCGAGGGTGAAGTCGCCAAACCACTCGCTTTGCCAGCGAATCTCGGTTTTGTTGCGATCAATGACGCGGAAGAATTGCTCCATGTAGCTCACCGCATTTTCACGCACTTTTTCGGCGGTGAGGCGGGGGCGGGTGATATCGCGGCCACTAGGGTCGCCGATTTGGGCCGTCCAGTCGCCCACAATCAATACGATGGTGTGGCCGAGTTCTTGGAATTTTTTGAGTTTGCGCAAGCCAACTGCATGTCCAATATGCATATCGGGGCGGCTCGGATCGAAGCCTTGTTTGAGGCGGAGTTTGCGGCCAACCGTGAGTTTGGCGCGGAGCTCGGCTTCGACGATAATCTCTGCTACGCCACGGGTGAGTAATTCATCAGGAATAACGGCCATATTTTTACCTCATAATAAATGGAAGACAAATCAACGCAAGCGATAGTACACCAATAATACCAAATTATCCACGCCATCCGTTACGATTTGCGGCGACGGGAAGTTGCGTGACAATCTCTTGTACAACGTGTTCGACTGTGGTGTTGCGCATGCGGGCTGTAGGTGAGAGGATGAGGCGATGGGCGAGTACCGGCACTGCGACGGCTTGAATATCGTCGGGGAGCACATATTCTCGCCCACCAAGGAGCGCACGAGCTTGGGCAACCCGGGTCAGCGTCAACAAGGCGCGCGTACTTGCACCCAAACCAATATTATCATGATGACGAGTCCGTACCCCCAATGCCACCACGTATTCATCAATTGCAGGGTCGACATACACGTGTTGGACAATTTGTTGGATAGCAATAATCTCTTGTGCATTGGTATAGGCCGTCAACGTGTCGATGGGGTGTTGGTGGCGTTGTGTCCGCAAAATAGTAAGCTCGTCACTACTACTCGGATACCCTAGTCGAATGCGCATACTAAAGCGGTCTAATTGTGCTTCAGGCAGGGTAAATGTGCCATCGTATTCCACAGGGTTTTGGGTTGCAATAACCATAAACGGTGCGGGTAACGGGTGGGTTGTGCCGTCAACAGTGATTTGGCGTTCTTCCATGGCTTCGAGCAAGGCACTTTGGGTACGTGGTGTGGCCCGATTCAGCTCATCTGCGAGGATGATTTGGGCATGAATGGGACCAGGGTGGAAGCTAAAGTTTAATTCACGCGGATTAAAAATCGCACTGCCGGTAATGTCTGCCGGTAATAAATCAGGGGTAAGTTGAATCCGCGCAAAGCTACAACCGAGCGTCCGGGCAAGGGTGCGCGCCAACATGGTTTTGCCGGTGCCTGGTACGTCTTCGATGAGGAGATGCCCCCGGGCGGCGAGTGTAATTACCGCAAAATCAACCGCATTCCGTTGGCCAATAATCACTTGTTCAATTTGTTGCACAATGCGACGGAGCACCGTGCTCGTATCATGGATTTGTTGAGTTGATAGTGTATTTGTCGACCTATTCATGCTGATAGTATAGCATACATCAATTCATTTATCGGTGATTAAAATGATTGTGTTTTTATGCAAAATAGACGGTTTATTGATGACTATAAAGATAAGTGAAATGCAATAAATGGCACAAATAACATAAATTTCGTATTCGATATTTAACGGTCAGCCATCACACAAAACAGCCGATAGCTGGCTATAACAATTTTAGTATTTTATAGCGATATTTTATTCAAAATAGGGAACATGATTAATGTGTGTTTTGCAGTGAAATATACCAGTAAGATACGCGCTGTTTATAAAAACTGGTGGAGCATATCATATATCAACTTAATCTTTGGCAAAATGCTGGGTAATATGCGCAATCACTTCGTGCCGATCAGACGTCTGTTGGAATCCAGCCCGTTGGTAAAGTGCCAAGGCGGCATGGTTATCGTGCTGGGTATTGAGCGAAATCTGTGCGGTATCGATTTGTTGTCCATACGTAATCACCGCCGCCAATAATTGTTGGGCGATGCCTTGGCGGCGCCACTCCGGCAGTACCGCAATCCGCACGATATGGAGCAGACTGCCGTGGTCGTGGACCACGGCAATCGCATAGCCTACGGAGCGGTCTGCGATGGTGGCATGGAAGGCCATCGTGTCGCTATTGAATAATTGGTGGATTTCATAATCGTTTTTGAGCCATTCGTACGCAAACGCATGGCCATCAATCAGCTGGATCGCCGCAATATCTTCGTTATGCAAGCGTTGCAACGTGGCCGGCTGTGCGCTGGTAATTATGGGTGTTTTTGTGTGGCGTTGTAATCCAATAATTACGTTGTGTGGTTGGAATCCCACCCCGCACAAAATATCCGTAAACCAGCGATCGTAGAAGTCGCCACTATAATACAACGCAGTGACGGGGGCCTGTGCGATGAGTGTATGCGCAAGTTGTGCCAATACCGCGGTGTGATCACTAAAGGCAATTCCATCAATCGCACAACAACGAATCCAGGCACACTGTGGATTACTGCTACTCGCAATCAGGGTGGCGACGGGTTGTGATTCATGCCACGCCACCGCCATGATTTGTTGCGTCGCCGGTAAATTGAGGGTAATGGTGCCAAATTGCAACAAACGAATCCGGGCACGATGCACCAACGCAATCACCTCCGCATATTGGTCGGGGGTGGCTAGTGTGACGGTGAGTTGAACGAGCCGTAATGGCAACATAGACACCCCGATACCTCCTGTGGCAATGGTTAGACCTGTGTATCCGCAACGAGACGTAGTTTGTGGTGTGCTAACAACCCATAGCGCCGGAAAAAGAAAATAAGGGCGATGGTGGTAATAATCCCCACAATCATGAATGTCAGCCATGGTAACGCTGGTTGCTGGAGCGCTTTGCCCCAACCATAGAGCGTGCCACCACTAAAACTCCCCATTCCTCCCCCCAACGCAATTGCTAAACCGGCCACGCCAAAGTATGACCCCAAGGCGCTATTATCGGCCAAATTGGCTGCCACGGTTTGTTGACTCGGTGATGCAAGCAACCCGCCTACCGAGTAGAGTGCCACACAAATCAGCAATAACGCCGTGGTATGCGTGGTGGCAATCAACCCTAAGCCGATGGCCATCACGCCAATGCCAATCACGAGAATGGTGGCAGATGAAAAAAATCGTTCGGCCAAGCGCATCAGTGGGTACTGGAGCACAATGCTAATCAAGGCATTGACCCCATATACCCAACTTACCGCATTGGTATCGGTGGCAATATCGGTGGCTTTGAGGGGAATCGACAAGGTGATTTGGGTCCACATAAACCAATACCCAAGCAACAACGCATTGTAAATCATGAAGCGCCGATCGCGTAACGCCAAACCAATCCCGTAGGTCAATTTGCCTTGACCCGTCGCAACCGCAATATTGGGCATCAAAATATAGGTGGCCGCCCAGGCAATGATATAACAAGCCCCTGCCGAAATCGCCACCACACCGAAATCATAACGGAGCAACCACGTACCAATCAATGGTCCGATTGCCATCCCCAAGTTGCGTACGATACCCAAAATCGAAAAATAGCGGGCACGGTCAGCTGGCGTCGTCAAGGCGGCAATCGTTGCTGAGCTGGGTGAGTCAAACATGGCGCCGCCTAGTGCCGCAAAAATCGCACTGCCAAGCAGTAACGGGAAGGTGGTGGCCCAGGCCATGGCGCCAAACCCGATTACCCGCACAATTAAGCCACACAAAATCAATAAGCGCGCCCCAAAGCGATCAGCTAACATGCCACCCACTACGGTGAAGCCTTGCTGGAAGAGTTGGCGTAACCCCAGCACGATCCCTATACTGGCGGTTGCCCAGCCTAATTCTTGGACATAATGGATTGAGATGAGCGGGACAACCATAAAAAATCCCCCCCACATCATGAACGAATTAATAATCATGACATACATGCCGACGCGACGTTCGTGGCTGGTTAATTCTGCGGGCTGTTTCATCATGACAATGACTCCTCTGGGGGGTGGTAGGGACCGCGACAAATAATCGCAGTATGCTGGTCAGCGACTTGGGTCAATACGACCACAAGTGCTTCACCAGTTGGTTGTGACAAGCGTTTGGCAAGGGCATCGGTATCTACCGGCGAGCCACGTTTTTTGACGGTAATGGCCCCAGCCTGGAGTCGGCGCAGGGTTTGTTTGAGGATGCGTTCATTAAACGGCAGTGCTTCAATCACCTGCCAACAGCGGGCAAACGGCGTGGCGTGGTAATCAGCACTAGTTAAATAGGCGATTTGACGATCAATCATCTGGGCCCCCATTTGTTGGGCGAGGTGTTGTACGAGTCCTGCCCGTATGACCGCCACATCTGGCTCATAAAAAAACGTCTGCGGGGCGCTATAGGTGACAGCGTGGGCTGGCGCCGTATCGTCGAGTTGCGCCGTGGTGGTGCCGATAAGCACACTGGCACGCCGTTGCCATGGCCACGGGGTATCGAGCCACACCACCGTTTCGCGTAATTCTCCTGCCAGCGACACACATTCGATGGCAAACGGTGGTGTGAGTGGCAAGTCGTGATAATCGAGACCGGGGGCACATTTGATGGCGATGATGCGGCCGGCGCGACGCCACTCAGTGGCGATGGTCAGCGGTGGGTGATAATCGCTATGGTGGAATATTCGGCGTCCGCCACTGCGCCGGCCCGGATCAAAAAACACCGCATCGACGCTGTCTGGCAGTGCATAGGTTGTTACATCGGCCTCGACCCAGCTGACGCGGTCGCTGAGCCCCCGTTGGGCGATATTGGCGTGCGCCATCGCCAAACGGGTGGTATCGCTGTCGACGGCGATACACGCCGCCTGCGTCGCTAGCGCCAACAAATCACCGCCACAGCCGCAACACAAATCGGCAATGGAGTGACGACCGGCAAATTGCGCAGCCCGGTGCTGGGCGACGCGGCTGTGGCTGGCTTGCTCGAGCGCCTCGCGGGTGAACCACAACTGTGCGCCATCGGGGAATTTGCGGGTAGCGAGTTGGCGTACGGTGGCCAATTCAAACAACGCTGCCGCCTGTGCACTTGCCACCTGACGCCGTAACAGGCTCATGCTCTGCAAGTGTTGGCTGGGGTCGATGGTTGCCAACAGCGCTTGCGCTTCGGCACTTTGGAGCCAGATCACTAAGTCGGGTGTCATGCGCTGGTCGGTCGTTTGGGGAGGATCGCGCGCCAGCTCCCGCCGGCAATCACAATCCCGACGATGATAATTGCCAGACCGGCAATTGAATTGGGGCTAATTGGCTCTTGCAAAAACACCGAGCCGTAGACGACCCCAAATGGTGCGACAAGGAACGATACCATCGAGGCTTTGGTGGCACCGACGCTGTCAATCAATTGATAGTACAAAATATAGGCGATAGCGGTACAAAACACCGCCAAAATCAAGAGCGCAGTGATTGATTGGGCTGATGGCATTGCCGTAGGCAGCCCATCCCAAATCAAGGCTATGGGGATAAGCAGCGAAGCACTGGCAATCATTTGGCCGGTAGAGGGGATGATTGGCTTCATGCCACCAAAGACACGCCGACTATACAGCGCCGAAATCGCATAACAGACTGCGGCACCTAGCATACACAGCTCACCGATCCCATTCCCTTCAGTTGCACTAGTTGCACCAGCAATCCCGATAGCCACAATCACACCGATAAACCCAATCACGAGACCGATAATTCGTTCGACGTTGATTTTTTCTTCGGCGCGGGTGACGATATTGATGAGTGCCGTAAATAATGGGGCTGTCGCCCCTAGAATCGCCGTGGTGCTACTGGGGATGAGTCGTTGTCCCCACGAAATCAACAAAAATGGAATCACCAATCCAAACATGCCTACCGAATAAAAATTGAACCATGATTTGCGCTCGCGGGGCAAAGTGACGCCGCTGACGCGCATAGCGGCATACAAAATAACTGCGGTAATTGCGATGCGGACGGCGACGAGGGTGGCAGGTGCCACATCGCTGACGGCGATTTTGATGAGCATAAATGCCGCACCCCAGATTGCTCCCAACAAAAACAAAATACCTGTTTGGCGTGCCGTCATGATGTCCCCTTTGTGGTGAATGTTGTTGTGCGTATGATAGCACTGATATGAAGTATGAAGTATGAAGCATGAAGTAGGAAGTGAAGTTTGAAGTGTGAAATTGTAGAGACGCAGTCGAGCCGCAGCACGCTGCGTCGTACTGCGTCTCCACCATGC
>CAISXI010000295.1 GCA_903889425.1 uncultured Roseiflexaceae bacterium
ACAACCTCTGATAATCAGTTTGTAGCAAATTATACCAGAATGATATGAGAAACGTCGGAGAGACGGGGATTGCCCCACGGGTATCACCATGCGTTGCATGGTCGAGACGCAGTACGATGCAGCAGGCTGCCTCTCCACTGCGTCGCTACTTCATACTTCATCACCATGCATTGCATGGTGGAGACGCAGTACGATGCAGCAGGCTGCTTCTCCACTGCGTCTCTACTTCATGCTTCCTACTTCATACTTCCTACTTCATACTGCGTTGCATGGTCGAGACGCAGTACGATGCAGCAGGCTGCCGCTCCACTGCGTCTCTACTTTATACTTCCGACTTCACGCTTCCGACTTCATTACTCCCCCATTGGTAATGCCCGCGTTACGCTCCTTTGCGAAAGTAGACCTGGAAACACAATTTATCTACTCAGAGGAGCAACTCATGTCACACCAACAGACTGTCGCAACCTTGTACGTCAATCACGCCGATGCCATCCGCCGCTACCTCTACCGCCGCGTCTATGACAGCGCCCTCGCCGAAGATTTGTGCAATGACGTCTTTGTACGCGTCCTCGAAGGATTACCCAACTACCACGACCGCGGCTTGCCCATCGAAGCCTGGTTGTATCGCATCGCCCACGACAAAGCGGTCGACGCCATTCGCTATATGGCTCGCCGACCACATGTCACCATCCAAGAATATGATGCCCACGTCCTTGATGAATCATCACTTGCCGAAGACGAACACTTCCGCGCGGTACTTGCCCACCTCAGCGAAGAACAACAGCGTGTCATTATCATGCGCTACTGCAACGACATGACCTTTGCCCAAATCGCCCACGCCCTCAACCGGAGCGAAGGCGCCGTCAAACAACTCCGCAATCGTGGCGTACAAACCTTGCGTGAAACCTATGTATCATCGGCCTAATTTACGCGAGTACTTGCGCAATCGTTCTTTTTGCAGCAGCCACCATCGCAGGGTTGGAATGCAAATAATAGGGCAACTCAATCACCGCCACTGACAACGCCCAGGCTTGGCCACGCAACCACGTCGCATCGTCAACCTGCATTGCATCACGAAAAGCATGCCGGCTGGTCACATCTCCCATATTCCAAGCAGGCAACAAATCAACCGCCGGATCACCGACAGCCAGCCCGCCAAAATCAATCACCGCAGACAATCGGCCAGATTGACACAACAAATTTGTCGCAGTCAAATCACCATGCACCCACACCCCCGCGGTTGACCACGCGGGGGTAGCAATGGCTTTTTGCCATAATTCCATGGCCGGTGTGTAAGCAAGCAATCCCAAATCAGCACACTGGGCGATACATGCCCGCGTGCGGGCATCACGGTCAGTGTCGGTCAAGGGCAAGCCACGGCCAAAATTCCCGGCGCCAGCTAGTGGCGCACCGGTGGTATCACAGCAGTGCAATGCGCGAATCCAGCAAGCCAAATCTCGCGCGAGTTGCACCATATCGAGTGACGAGGTTTGTGCAACGTCTTGCCCTGTCAGCCATTGATAGACGTACCACGGCCAGGGGTATTCAGCAGTAGCCCGCCCTTGTGCCACCGGCACCGGCGTCGCAAGCGGTAAATGCGCTGCCAATACCGGCAACCAACGACATTCTTTGGCGATGTGTGAGATAGCCGACTCGACTCGTGGTAATCGTACTGCGAGGTCTGACCCCAGCCGAAAAATCGCATTGTCGGTACCACTCGATGTCACCCGTGCCAACGCCAATTCCCGCCACTGCGGGAATTGGTCGTCAATCAGATTGCGTACCATTGCCACAGGAATATCACGCTCATCGGCATGCATTTTGGTCATGGTGTCGCCTAAATAATATTGCGCTCAAACGATGTTCCCGTAGCATAGCGCTCGATACGTAATGAATCAATGTCAAAACTACGCGCACGACCATCGAGCACTTCTTCGGCAATCAGCAGCCCCGTGGCGGGTGAATGCATGATGCCGTGGCCACTAAACCCTGCCGCATTGATGAACGACGGCATATCAGGGTGGCGCCCCAGAATGGGCATGTGGTCGGGGGTGATTTCGTAGGCGCCGGCCCAGCATTGCTTTTCGGCCAGCTGTACTTCACCCAATCGTGGGAAGCGCTGGAAGCCGGCGTCGAGCACCGTGTCGAGCCAGCCCCAATCGACTGCCGTGTTGTAGCCGGCTGGTTCATCGGGCTTGGACAACCCAAAAATCAGACTATCGTGCTCTTTGCGCATCCAAAAGCCCGACGTCACATCAACCGTCAACGGCATTTGCCCTGGGATGATGTCAGTCGGTTGGGTCACATAGATATTGCGCCGGAATGGTTGCACCGGCACGTCGAGCCCTGCCAGCCCCGCCACCACACCCGCCCACGACCCCGCACAGTTAATCACCGTCTCACAACTAATCCGCCCTTGCGGGGTCTGCACTGCCACTACCTGACCACGCACCACCTCGATGGCGGTGGCAGGTGCCGAGCGAATCAACTCGACACCGAGGCTCCGGGCCCGATTAAGGTAACCCATCGCCACCCCGTGTGGATCACAAAAACCATCATCGGGACCAAACGTGGCCCCAATAATCCCGTCGAGATTGACGTCAGGCACAATGGCATGGATTTCACTCGGTTTGAGCAGTTGGGTACGCACGCCGAGAGCGTTTTGCATGGCAGTGGCTTCACGATAACCTTGCCAGTTTTCTTCGTCGGTAATCAAAAAAAGATAGCCTACTTGCCGCAGACCACTCTCACCGCCGATTTCACTTTGGAAGTGGCGCAGGCGTTCGATGCCATATTGCGACATACGCACATTGATTTCGTGCGAGAACTGATGGCGCACGCCAGCGGCCGAGCGGGCGGTGCTCCCTTGGACTTCGGTATCGAATTGTTCGAGGATGACCACATCGTGACAACCACGCATCGCCAAATGACATGCCACCGACGCACCCATGACCCCTGCCCCAATAATGACCACACTTGCATGCGTGCGCATAGTTTCACCTTTGTTGTCTGCTGAATTGCTCTCATTATAATAGTATGACAATGGATTTTGTGCGATTTGGTTTTTGTCTCGCACAGGGAGTTTTTTATTGTCTCGCGCAGAGCACACAGAGGACGCAGAGACGTGTTGTTGATTGTTGTGCGCCGATGAATGTCAACCACACTTCCTACTTCATCTTTCGTATCACCATGCGTCTCTACGTTATACTTTATACTTCATACTTCATACGTTATACTTCATCACCATGCGTTGCATGGTGGAGACGCAGTACGATGCAGCAGGCTGCATCTCCACTGCGTCTCTACGTTATACTTCACTTCCTACTTCGAAAAAAACATCTCCATAAATCCTCAAAACCTACTGATTATTTAATTCGTTTTTTGCGGAATAATTGTTATTAATCAAAAAATAGACCTTTAGGCATTTTTTGTAATACTCGTATATTTTTATCGTTTTTCAGCCAAAAACATGACTATTTTAGCTATATAATGCCTGCAAAGAAAAAGGGGGATCTATGTTACGTATCAATCAATTCCGCCGCCTTATCCGCACCGAATTCCACCAATATTCACTTACTGGCTTACGCCGCGACATCATCGCCGGGCTGACCGTGGCAGCCGTCTGTCTACCGCTAGCACTTGCCTATGGCATTGCCGGCGGTATGACTCCTGCCGCAGGACTCGTCACCGCCATCATGGCTGGATTGATTACCGGCATCCTCGGCGGTACCGCCTATCAAATCAGTGGACCGACCGGCGCCATGTCGGCCGTATTGCTGGTAGTATTACACCGGACTGGCTTGATGGGCATGTGGACTGCCACATTGGTCGGTGGTGCATTACTCGTCATCATGGGCATATTGCGCTTCGGGCGCTATGTGGTATTTATCCCCACACCAGTGATTACCGGATTTACCTGTGGCATTGCGGTGATTATTGGCATCGGTCAAATCGATGCGGCATTGGGTATCAGCACCCCACCGGCAGATACCGGTCTGCTCAAACTACTCGGCTATTTCACTAATCACCCCAGCATTAATAGTGCGGCGTTGATTTGTACGCTGGCGACAATGGTGCTGATTTGGGTATTCCACCACTACATCCCCAAAATCCCCGATGCCCTCGGCGCCATGATTATCATGACAGCGATAAGTTGGTGGTTGGGCTGGGATGTAGTGCGGATTGGCACCTTGCCGGCGACGATTTTGTTGGCAGACCACCTCAACTGGAGCGCTATTCCGTGGCAAAAACTGAGTGACATCGTCAGCGCTGGTGTGTCAATTGCCGCCCTCGCCGCCATCGAAAGCCTAATGACCGGCACCGCCGGAGCTGCCATGAGTGGCAAATCATTTGACCCCGATCAAGAATTAATTGCCCAAGGGGGCGCCAACATGGTGATGCCGTGGTTTGGCGGAGTGCCGTCGAGTGCGGCGATTTCGCGCACGGCGGTGGCCATTCGCAGTGGCGCCCACACCCGCTTGACGAGTATTTTTCATTCCATCGCATTAATGCTGAGTGTCTTGTTTCTCGGCAATATCATCGCCTATGTGCCGCTCGCGTGTTTGGCGGGTGTGTTGTTGTGGACAGCCTGGCACATGTGCGACTGGCCCACACTCATCCGTTATGGGCACGCTCGTCTCAAACACGCCGTCGCAGGCGTGGTGGTGACGATGCTGGCCACGGCGGCACTTGA
>CAISXI010000296.1 GCA_903889425.1 uncultured Roseiflexaceae bacterium
CACCGGCGACAACATTTCGGTGTCTGATTCGTTGCGATTATACCCAAACGAAAATCCCAGCCCGCGACACGATTCCCATTTATCATCCTGAATCGTGTCAAAGACGGCGTATTCGGGGGTGCGGTAATCGGCGTGGGGCGGTTTGGGAGAAATCCCTTGGCTGATCTGGGCCACTTGGTCGGGGCTAGCTTGGGTGAAGCGGTCGTTGATGACGCCTTCGGGCACGGCGTTGTAATAATCGGCAAACAAGGCACCCACATCAGAGCCGACTGGGTAGCCGATGTCGTTCCACATACAGGCGGGGCGGTAGCGGTTGGTCAATTCGCGCCAATGGGCGTCGGCATAGGCCACATATTCGGGGCTTTGGGGGATTGCCACGAACAAATCATTGATGTCTTGAATGACATGCGGATTGAAGGTCCAGTCGAGTCCTCCCGAATAATAGAGCCCCATGGTCAAGCCTTGGGCACGGACCGCATCACTCAACTCCCCCACCAAATCGCGGGTGACTTGGTAATCGGGGATGAACGGGTTGGGTTGCTCACTGGGCCACAACAAAAAGCCATCGTGGTGTTTGGTCGTCAGTACCACGTATTTGGCACCCGCATTGGCAAACAACTCGGCCCATGCGCTGGGGTCCCATTGGGCTGCCCCCGCATTGAAGTCAGTGGCAAATCCGGCATAGGGCATATCGCCATACTGTTCGGCATGGTAGGCCGCAGTGGCGCCGTTGGGGACCCGCATCGAATTCATGTACCATTCGGCGTAGGGGTTGCGGGCAAACCAGGCAGGCCAGCCTTCACTGGCAATTACATCGTGCAAGGCACCGGTGGTAGGTGCCCAGCTCGGCACCGAATAAAGTCCCCAGTGAATGAAAATCCCCAACTTGGCTTCGTGGAACCAGGCCGGCACTTGGTGCGCTTGGACGGCAGTCAAGGTACGATCAAATGGCATCGCTATTTCCTTTCGTTACTTATACTTCGCAGACGATAATCGCATTAAAGCGAATTTTTGGTACTGTTAATTGCCACGCTCCCGCTTGCCCCGCCACGTGCAGTGGTGATTGATCATCGGCCAAATAGGCTTTGCTGATGCGCACATCAATGCCGAGGGTCACGGTGATATCGTGCAACGGAATGGGGTCTTCGAGGTATTCCATATGCGGGGTCGCCCGTCGATTGGGCGAATAATTGCAGATATGCACCATATAACGGGCGGGGTGCTGATCCGTCTGTTGCTGATACGTCACCAATACTTCACTACTGATTGGCGCATTGCTTTTGGTCAAACGGACTGGCAATAATTCGTCAATAATCGCCCGCAACAGCTCACGATAAATCCAGTAGCCACTTTTGAAATAACTGCTAAAAATCGGAAAACTAATCGCTGCCATCGTGTCGTTTTGCACCACTGCCGCATATTCGCTGGCATGGTCAAACGGTGATTGGGCATGGCTGGTGTAGTGGGCCGCACTGCGCTGGAAGAGCGGCTCGCCCACCGTCGCCCGTTGCGGCAGGTTCGTCTGCCATTGGGCGGTGCCATAGTACAAGGCGTATTCGTAGGCCGGTAAGTGCGGGTAGTGGGTGTGGTCGAGTAGCAAATATGCCGGCGCATAGGGCGATTCACCGTGGTACGTCAACCCGAGTTGAGTGTTCCAACAGTGATTGGCAGCGCCGTTGAGCGCGCGGTGGCTGGCAATCACGCGGCCACCATTGGCGAGATATTGATTGAGTTGGCTGGCGAGCGTTGAGCTGACCACGAGGCTGTCGGGCAACACAATCAGGCGGTAGCGCCCGAGGTTGGTGCCCCCTTCGATGATGTCGAATTGCACCTGCAATTCACCCAGCAGTTTGACGGCGCCATACACCGCGCCTTCTTTTTCGTGGCGCCCATCCCCGCCAATTACCAAATTATCTCCGATGTCGGTGAGGGGCAGATTATCGACGACGATGGCCACTTCGGTGACTGGTGCCGCCCGTTGCAACCACGGTTCTATTGATTTGATGTAACCATAGCCCACGCCGATGCTCTGGTAGACCGCTGGGTCGAGCCGTCCGTGAGGTGGTGGCTGGTCGCCAATCGAGATTTGGGCACCCTGCGCCACAATGCTCGGCAATTCGCTCATCAGCTGATTGGGGTGCTTGAGCCCGCCATAATCGGCCCACGAGCGATGGAAGCGCCCCGTCATCCCTACCACACTCTGGCCAAAGTTGCGGGCATAGCGCACATTGGTGGGGTAATACAAATAGCCCCAACCACCCGTTGGTAAGGCTTCGATATCGACGTTGTCGAGCCCCACAATCCGCTCACCGAGGCCAATGCTGGTTTGGTTGTTTTGATCGACTTGATAGTTGGGATTGATTTGGTGGGCCACGTCGTGACATTTTTTCATGTAGTCGGTCAGCAGTTGTTGTTTGTGCTGGCGTTGTGTCGCCACATCCAACGGGTCGAGCCCATGGGCATGGAAGTGCGCCAAACATTTGGGGCAGAAACATTCGCCCCCAATCGGGAACGGCATGTCGTACCATGGGCCATCGAGGTCGTATTTGGTCAAAAATTCACGGGTGTGATCGAGCACCTGTTGCACAAAATCAGTATTCATCAGACAAATCGCCGTCCACCCCGGTGTTTGGTCGAATTTGGGTAGATAGGTGGTGCGATCGCGCTTCCAGACCAGCCATTCGGGGTGGCGCTCGGCCAAATAATGATCCCAGGTCACACAATAATAGGCATACACCTTGATGTCGCGTTTGCGACAGGCGGCGATTTGGGCCCCCATCAAATCAAAATCCAAGCCGGGATGCATGGGACCACTCTCGCTCGGATAATAAAAATAACCGTGCATGTCTTTGGCAAATACTACCACCGCGTCGACGTTGCCCGCTAGCAACGTGTCGCCGAATTCGTCGGCATCGAAGCGCTCACCAATCCGCGGGATGTGCTGCGAATTGTGGAAGTCGAGGTGGATTTTGCGAAATCGACGGGGCGGTTGACTAAAAAAATGTGAATCCATCCAATAAGGTTGCATCGGCGACTCCTTTGGCGCAAACAAATGCGTTATGCGATGCCCAATATCACACGACATTCGGCGGCAGCATCATCGAGGGCTTGTTGGACACTTTTTGTGCCTTGGACTGCGGCCCAGGTCATCTGACTAAAAACCTCATTCAGCGCCGGGTATTGTGGCAACGCCGGCAACGTGTCGATGCCGGTATGTACTTGCTCCATGACTTCGTAGTATTGGAATTGGGCGCGGATCTCGGGGTCGTTCCAGGTCGATTTGCGCACCCCACTGCCCCCCGCCAACGAGGTGATTTTGTCCATGGCCGGTGTGGCTGTTTCTTTTAAAAACTGATAGGCCAAGTCCTGGTTTGTGCTTCCCGCACAAATCCCCAGCACCCAGTAGACATTGAGGCTGGCATGGCGCCCTGCCGGGTTGTCGCCCCGCGGGATGGTGGTACAGCGGGTCTGATTAATGATGCGACTTGGTGGCAATTGTGCCACCGACATGAACCCGGCCCAATTGAGCATCATGGCCCCTTCGCCAGCCGCATAGGCCACCCCCGCCGCCACGCTGTCGTAGCCGAGGGCATGGGGCGAGGTAATCTGCATCGTCGTCAGACTATCCACATAAAACTGCAACGCCTCGGCCCCAATCGCATCGTTGAAGCACGGTGCGCCATGGGCATCAAATAATTTACCACCCCGACTCCACAAATGAATAAAAAAATCATAGACGTTGTTGTGGCCATCGTTGAGCCCGGCAATCACTGCGCCATACAAGCCTTGGTCGGGGCGGGTAAAAAACTGCGCCACTTCGCGGAATTCCGACCAGGTCTGTGGCACCCGTAGGCTCCGGCCATATTTAGCGCGGAACATCTGATGCTCGCCTACATCGTCAAATAAATCAGTACGGTAGTGAAACATCTCGGGACCGTCGTGGTAGGGCAACCCGTACACGCGCCCATGGGCGTCGCGTTGCAAGGCGAGCAACGATTCGCTCCAGCCCGTCGGCCAATCGGCGGGCGGGTCGATGGCAATGAATTCGTCGAGACAAATCAACCCTTGGCGGGTTTGCAAATCGGGTAGCCAGTCCGTGAGAATCAACATAATGTCGTATTCGCCACCATGTACCCCGCCATCCGTGACCATTTCGGCGTAGAGCTCTTCGGGGCCGGCATGGCTACTGGTAATCGTGACATCGGGATGGAGTGCGGTGAAGTGGGCAATTTGTTGGCTGAGTGCTCGTTCAAACCCATCAAATGAACGATATTTGATAGCTAACGTACGCATAGGGATTTCCTTTCCACCGTTTGGTTGCTAGCGACCGCCCATACCGGTTAATGATACCCCTTGCACAAACAGTTTTTGTGAAAAGAAGAACATCAGCAATACCGGGATAAGTGTAATAATTGACACGGCCATTAGCAAATTAAACTGGGTGAAATTTTGGCCACGGAACAAGTTGAGCCCCAGTGCCAACGTATACAATTCAGTCGAACGCAGATAAATCAGTGGGTCGAGCAAATTACTCCAATTGCCAATAAAGGCAAAAATTGCCACACTTGCCAGCGCTGGTTGGGACAACGGCAAAATAATCTGTGTCAAAATCTGCCAATTATTGGCGCCATCGATGCGGGCAGAATGATCGAGGTCGAGCGGAATCCCCATGAAAAATTGACGTAACAAGAAAATGAAAAACGCATAGCCAAACCATGCCGGCAACACCAGTGGCCACAGCGTGTTAGTCAGCCCCGCTGCACTAAACATCAAAAAGCGCGGAATGATGGTGACTTCGCGTGGGATCATCAAGGTGGCAAGTAGGAGCAGAAACAATATATTCCGCCCCCGTCCATTGAGGCGGGCAAACCCAAACGCTACCAGTGAGCACGACAATATATTGCCGGCGACATTGGCGAGGGTGACGATTAATGAATTGATGAGGAAGGTGTTAAACGGCAATACCCGCCACCCTCTGGGGTAATTGGTCCATTCAAAACTATTGGGAAAAAATGAGGGCGGGTAGGTGAATACATCTTGCGACAACTTGAGCGAGGTCGACACCATCCACAAAAACGGCAACACAAAACTAATCGACAACAACAGCAATAAGGCATAGGTGATAACTTTGCCGGCGATTGCGCGGCCACGAATCCCTAATTGTCGTTTGGGATAGACAACAGATGTTTGCATAGCGCCACCTTTATGATTTCAAGTCGCCTTCGTAATAAACCCAGTAGCGTGCCACGATGAATTGCACCACCGTAATCAAAATAATCACCACCAGCAATACCCATGCGAGTGCTGAGGCGTAGCCCATTTGGAAGTTGATAAACGCCGTGCGGTAAATATACAATCCATAGACTAACGTGGCGTTTGCAGGTCCACCATTGGTCATGACATAGACCGTCACAAAGCCTTGAATCGAGGCAATGAATCCGACAATCAGGTTGTACAAAATAACTGGCGACATCATGGGTACGGTAACGGTCCAAAATTTCTGGAAGGTGTCGGCGCCGTCTATTTCGGCGGCCTCATATAAATGGGTGGGGACGCTTTGCAGTCCAGCCAAATAAATGACCATTGACCCACCGGCGCTCCACAAACTCATCAAAATCAATGACGGCATGGCCCACTGCGGTTGTACTAACCAGCCCGGGCCTTTGATACCAAACCATGCCAAAAATGAATTAATCAACCCGAAGTCTTGGTGGAGAATCATAATCCACAAAATCGCCACGGCAATCCCACTGACCACCGATGGTAAATAAAAAATCGTGCGAAATAATGACATGCCCCAGACGTTTTGATTGAGTAGCAACGCCAACAAAAACGAAACAATCGTGCCTAAACCAACACTGCCTAAGCCGTAGTAAAGTGAATTACCCATCGCCTTATAAAAAACCGAATCAGCAATCAAACGACTGTAATTGAGGGTGCCAACGTATGATGGCGCACTAAGTGCCGACCAATTGGTGAAGCTAATCCCAAACGAGGCAATAATGGCACCAGCATCAAAGAGCAGAAATCCAATAATCCACGGCAAAATAAACAAATAAAACGAGCGTTCTTCTTTGCGGGCCATGCCACCAAGTTTTGGCTTTCCTTTGGGGGGCGTGGTAATGGGGGTGGGTTGCGCATTGGTCATGGCACATCCTCCACAGAGTGTGGTAAAAAATTATTTGTGACACAAACACGCGTCTGTTGGCTAGTTACCCAACCAACAGACGCGCATGAGAGAACTACATCCGGTTTTCGGCGATAATCGGGTCGACAGCGGCAAAGATCTCATCCAAGGCATCTTTGACGCTCTTTTGACCGGCGACGACCAAATCCCAGATGGGACCAGCGGCTTGAGTCACCCGAGGGCCGGTGGGTTGGTCGAGGATGTCGTGAGTACCAATCCCTTGGCTCATGGCTTCTTCGACGTTTTTGGCGCCAGCGGGAGCAAACTTCGAGCCGAGGTAGGCTGGCCACGCCGACAAACGTGACGGGCTACCACGACCGGTGCTGGCCCACATGTAGGTCTGACCAGCGGTGGAAAGGTACTCGTTCATGTAGAGCCAGGCCGCATCGACGTTTTTGCTGTCCCGGGTAATCATGTACGCACTACCGGCTGAGAAGGTGGTGTGTACCTTGGGGCCTTTGGGCCACTTGGCAATGTCCCACTTAAACTTCGAACCGGCTTGAATCGGTGGTGTGGCCCATGAGCCTTGCAACGTCATGGCGATTTTGCCGAACTGGAAGGCCGGCCACGCCACGTTTTGCAAATCGGCGGGACTGGGTACAGCCCCCTTGGCGCGCAATTCTTCCCACCATTCCATGGCGGTGACGGCTTCGGGTTTGTTGATCAAGCACTCGTCTTCTTTGGGTTCGCTCAAGTATTGCGCCCCAAATGGGAACAAGTAGTTGGGGGCCATCAACGAATCACCTGGGCTGGGCAATTCACCCAAACCAAAGATTTTGTCGGGGCCTTCACCCTTGGTCATTTTGATAGCCACAGCCTTTAATTTTTCGAGATCCCATGAATCATCGGGGTAGGCTTCACCGGCGGCATCAAACAAATCTTTGTTGTAGTACAGGTTACCCGGACCCTCATCGTACGGGATACCCCAAAGTTTGCCGTCGTACTGGTATGACACCAATGAGGGCTTGGTGAAATCGCCGAGGTTGAAGTCTTTTTCTTTGGCGATGTAGTCATCGAGTGCAATGTACAAGCCACTGCGGATGGTCTCTTGCGCCCACGAAAACTGCGTGTAGAGGATGTCAGGCATCGCATTACCTGCTGCGGCTGCGGTGTATTTTTGGCGATATTCGCCCCAGGGGGTGTTTTCGGCTTTGACGGTGATGTTGGGGTGGCGTTGCATAAACAATTTGTCGAATTGCAACTGCCGCTCAAAGAAAACGGCATCCCACGTGTGCCCTACGCTGATTTCGATTTTGTCGCCTGGTTCGGCAATGGCACTCTTGGGCCATGCCCCGGTGTCACCTGCCGTGATGTCGAAGATACTTTCGGATGCCGGCTCAGCCGCAGCCTCGCCATCAGCAGCCGCATCTTTAGCTGGTTCTGATGCCGTTTGGCCACATGCCGCCAGTAGCAGTCCCATGCTGGCAGCGCCAAGCCCCATGCGTAAGCCGATGCGCAAGACGTCACGGCGGCTCATGCCCCGGCGTTGTAATTCTCGCGCCAACTCTTCTTCGTGTTTGCCCATGATCTGCACTCCTTTGTGATAGATAAACATCCATTGCATATATGCTGCTGAGCGACGGTGCTCAGTAGATACCATATCGAATGAGAAGCCCCTGTTCACCGAGAGTAATCGTTGTGGCGTTTCCACGGAATCAATGTCGAGTCGTTACTCCTTTTTACAAATCGTGCGGATTGATACTCACACCCCGCTGTGCCGACGCATAGGCGCCATGCACGAGCTGTAAGGTGCCGATATTGTCTACCCCACTGGTAATGGGGGGATGACCATGTTGAATCGCATCCATCAGTGATGCCATTGGCCCAATGAATGCATCGGGGATCCATAATCCCTCGAGGGGAATGTCAACCAACGGTTGGCCATGCAGCCCAATCGCCAACGTGTCTGGTTGGCCGGTGGGGTAGTTGTAGAGCAAGCCAATTGTCCCCTTGATAATCCCCTTGCTCCCCAAAAACCGATAGGTGGCATAGACATCTTGGGAATCATCGTGATGATTGACCATCACCACTACTTGCAGTTGTGAGGCATAATCAAGCACGGTGACTGTTTTGGTTTCGGCCCGCTCGGCTTGGCCGGGGTATTGACTGTGCCGACTGGTAATCAACGCCGGATCCCCAAACAAATAGCGCAAACTATCGAGGTAATGGATGCTGTGATACATCACATCGAGGTGCGCCGAATCACGCAACCAGGGCCACATATGCCACGGAGTGCGGGTTGATACTTGGATTTGGGCGTCGGTCGGCTCACCGATGTACCCGCGTGCAATCAAATCTTTGCTGGCGGCAATCCCGGCGCTCCAGCGCATTTGTTGATTGACCGCCACATGCCGCCCGGCTGCTACCCCCGCCGCCACAATCGCCCGGGCATCGTCGAGGGTCTCGGCCAGCGGTTTTTGACACAAAATATGCTTGCCTGCTGCGAGTACCTGCGTGGCAATCGCCCGTTGCTCCCATGCGGGTACCGCAATATCGACAATTTCAATCCGTGGGTCGGCAAGTAATGCCGCAATATCGGGGTAGGTGGTGCTGATGCCGTGGCGCTGTGCCGTCTCGTGCATCGCCGCCGGATTGACATCGTAGCACCCGATGATGGTGAGCTGATGCGCCGTGTAGGCGGGGAGGTGGGCATAATTCATAATCCCCCCACACCCGATTATGCCAATCCCATAATCATGGCGAGGAGGAAGTTGTGGTTTATATGTCAGTCCAAACGCGTCGTTGCGTTGTGTCATATTGAACCCTCATGTACACCGGCGGTGTGCGACAATATATATAATTTTGGTGAAACCATCGTTAATTGCCCTATTCTAGTCTGATTAATGTGATTTGTCAATACGTAACACCTATTATTTTATAAAATATATCATTCACGATTGTTTAGTGACGAGATAGAGGTGTTCACATGCCAATACCACTTCATTGTGTTGGTTGCGTACGCTGAGTTGCTCGACGAGGATGCCCACATCGGTGCGCTTGGCGTGGGGGCGTTTTTCGCTAATTGTTGCAGTAACGGTGATGGTATCGCCGATAAACACCGGTTTGACAAAGCGTAGGCGGTCGTAGCCATACGACATGGCGTGGGGGTTAATCGCCCCTGCCGTCATTCCCACCGCCACACTAAAAATCAGCGTGCCATGGGCAATGCGTTGGCCAAACGGCTGAGTTTTACACCATTCGGCGTCCATATGATGGGGATAGAAGTCGCCGGTTTGGCCGGCATGGGTGACAATATCGCTTTCGGTAATTGTCCTCCCAAACGAGATACGTTGTTCGCCAACGGGAATATCGTCAAAAAAACGAGGAATAATCATGGCACTGTTCCTTTAGCTGGGTAAATCAAAATCATGGCGAATGGTGGCGTTGTCTGCCCCAATCGTTGGTGCTCCTTTGGGGGTGGTGAGGCGTTGTCCGTCGATGCGGATGGGGCAGCGGGTGGTTTGCAATTGCGCGCCGTTGGGGCGTTGTACCGTTTGGACCATGTCGAGCACCTTGAAGGCGTCGTGGTCGAGTAATTGTTGCCACGTCAGCACGTCGGCACACCAATAATCGGCTGGTTCGAGCCGGGCCAGCCAGTCTGCCGTCGGGCGGGTACGCAGGTGATCAACCAGTATCGATTTAATGGTGTCGCGTTGACTAAACCACGTTTGTGGATCTGCAAATTGGGTTAAGGCTGGGCATTCGAGTAATTGCCCGAGGGTGATAACCGACCCCATCGCCAGCGCCAAATAGCCGTCTGCGGTGGCATAGATGCCGTAGGGCGCGCCGAGATAGGCATGGGCGTTGTTGACACTACTGCGTTGCGGTGCGCGCCCGCCATCATTGAGGTGGGTGGTGAGTACTTCAAATTGCAAGTCAAGCACCGATTCGAGCAGACTCACTTCGACATGCCCACCGATGCCTTTGATACCCCGCCGGACTAAGCAAGCCAAAATCCCCTGCGCCAAATGGGCGCCAGTCATCAAATCAGCCACGGCCAAGCCAAACGGCGTGGGTGGTTGATCGGCATTGCCGTTGAGCCACGCCAAGCCAGATAATGATTGCACGAGCAAATCTTGACCCGGTTTGTCCTTCCAGGGTCCGGTGGTGCCATAGCCGGTAATCGAGCCATAGACGATACGGGGATTGATGGCCGCCACGCTGTCGTAATCGAGCCCGAGCCGTTGGATGACACCCGGCCGGAAGTTTTGGATGATGACATCGGCGTGGCGGATGAGTGACAGCACGGCGGCGTGGTCTTGGGGGTTTTTGAAGTCCGCCGCGAAACTTTCTTTGTTGCGATTGATGGAATGAAATAACGTGCTATCACCGTCCAGCGCCAGATTGCTAATATAAAGTTGGCGGCCCAAATCGCCTCCTTGGGGGCGTTCGATTTTGATGACCCGCGCGCCCAAATCGGCCAAACGTAAGGCACACGACGGCCCCGCCAAAAACTGACTCATATCGAGTACGACTAATCCGTCGAGTGGCAACATGGCGGTCTCCCTGTCCTCACGCATGGCGTGAGGTACGATATAGTGCATTGATTTGTTGGACATAGGGCATCACATCGCCGCCATGGCGCAGATAGGCATGCACAATCGGCCCGGCCTCGTCTTGGAAGTGCAGGTAGCCGTTGTAGCGTGGCCGCAGATAGGCAGTGTCGAGCGTGTGCAGGGTATCGAGAAAAAAATTGTTGCACTGTTGATTGGCTGCCGGTGATTCCCAGGCACTACGGTGGCCTGGTTGACCACCACTGGTGAAATATAAATTTGCCTGGCAAACGGGGTCTGCCACCATGCGGGCGTAGGCCACCGCAATATCAATGTGTTGGCACTGTTGCGAAATCGCCAGCCCCGTGCCTCCCAATGTCGATCGCAGTTGCCGTCCATCGTCCCAATGCACCAAATTGCCAAACGTGAGGGTGTGGGCGGCATAGGTTGGTCGGGCATAATTTGTGTAGCCATAGGCAAATGGGCAATAGGCAGCGTCACCTCGCGCTAGCGCTTCATAGGTGGCAATCGGGTTGCGAGTCAAGCAGATCGGGTCACAGGCGCTGACCAGCTCGCGTAAGTGCAGTAGTGCTTGAGCGCCGATACCTTCGCTGACCATCATGTCATTCCCTTGGAAGGGCTCTTCGCCAAGGGCAATACACAGCATATACATGTTCATCAGGCTATCAATGGGGATGGCCGGCACTGCGACTTGGCCTTGGCGTGCCAGGATGAGTAATTCTTGCCAGTTTTGGGGTGGGGTAGCGAGCAAATCAGCCCGCCAGGCACTCACCGGCGTGGCAGCATCTATCGGCAAGGCCCATAAATGATCGTTGTACCAGTAGCTGGGATACGATGCACCCACACTATGGGCGGCCTGATCTGCCAAATAAGTGGGATCGAGATGCTGGTCGAGGGCTACAAGCAC
>CAISXI010000297.1 GCA_903889425.1 uncultured Roseiflexaceae bacterium
CGGGCATTGATGAACTACAAAGCCTTCCCGATGCGGATAAATTTCAACAACGAAACGCTCGAACGCCCAATGATGTTTGCTACGATTGCCAACGGCCGTCATCAAGGGGCGAGTTTTTTGATGACGCCCGATGCCCATATCGATGACGGTTTGCTTGATGTGTGTATGGTTGATATGTTGGGTGTGGTGAAGGTTGCGCAATATATCCCCTTGATCGAAAAAGGGGTGCATGGCAAACTACGTGAAGTGCGGCTCGAACGCGTGAAGACGATTCAAGTGACGTGTGCTAATGATTTGCCGGTGGCTATTGATGGCGAAGTGTTTAGTACCACGGCGCGCGATATTACGGTGACCAATCTCCCCGGTGCAGTAGATTTGTTGGTATAAGCTACTTTCTGTTACAGAGGATGCGTGCATATGCTCACGATTGACCCCCAACAACTGCGTGACGACATTGCTACGCTGGCGCAATTTGTCGAACCCGAAACACCAGGCACCACCCGGCGCGCCTTTACCGATACCTATCGGGCGGGGCGGGTATGGTTGCGTGAACGCATGCAGTCAGCTGGGTTGACGGTGACACAAGATGCCAGCGCTAATCTGATTGGGCGGCGAGCGGGCACAACGACTGCCCCACCGGTGTTGATTGGCTCGCATACCGATACGGTGATGGGTGGTGGGCGTTTTGATGGCGTGATTGGCGTACTAGGGGCGATTGCAGTGGCACGGGCCTTGCGTGATGCAGGCGTGGTGTTGCGTCATCCCCTCGAAGTCGTTGATTTTTTGGCCGAAGAATCTACCCCGCTCGGGTCGTTGTTTGGCAGCACCGCCATGGCACAGGGCTTCTCTGCGGAATTTCTGGCACGGGATGTGCCTGGCTGGGGCGTGGTAGGTGATGCCATCGCCGGCATGGGTGGTGATCCGTCACAGCTGTTGCACCCGTTGCGCCGCTCGGGTGAGATTGCAGCCTACCTCGAGTTGCACATCGAGCAAGGCCCGGTGTTAGAAGCGGCGCAGGTGCCGATTGGTGCCGTCACCGGGATTGTGGGGATTCGCCGCGCCGATATCGTCTGCACCGGCCGCCCCGATCATGCCGGCACGGCCAGTATGGCGGTGCGTCATGATGCCTTGGCGACGGTGGCTGATATCATCCGGGCGACCGAGCAGGCGGCGCTGGCGCGGCCAGGGACGGTGGCGACGGTAGGATCGTTGCATGTGGCCCCCAATCAAACCAACGTGGTGCCAGGCCAAGTGCGCTTTAGTGTCGAAATGCGTAGTCTGCATTGGCCGGAAGTGCTATCAATGTGGGACGAAATCGTGGCAGCGATTCATTTGGCTGGCGCCCAACGGGGGGTGGCGGTGCAGATTGGTGCGTATGAAGATTCGGCACCCCTCCAATTCCCGGTCTGGATGCGCCAGATTGTGACGCAAGCCTGCGGTCGATTTACCCACCAAGTGGTGGAATTGCCGAGTGGGGCGGGGCACGATGGCAGTATGATTGGGCTGATTGCCCCCGCTGCGATGATTTTTGTGCGTACCAAAGATGGCCGTAGTCATTGTCCCGAAGAATTTGCCGCCCATGACGACATTGTGGCGGGTGTCAATGCCTTGTTGCAGGCAGTTCTGGCAATAGATGCCCGTATCGAGGAGTAATCACCATGGCCAAAACGGTGCTGCGCACCCCTGAATCGTTGTCGCGCCAACAATTGCGGCTCCGTGACGATCAGCGGATTACGGCGCTGCGCGAAATCCCCGTGCTCGAGGCGTTGCCACTCAGTGAGCTACGGCTGCTCGGACGGCATGCGGTATTGCGGGTATTTGCGGATCAGGCGACGATTTTGACCGAACGGATGCCCAATGATTACCTGTATATCGTGTTACACGGCACGGTGATGGTGAATCTGCACGATCGGATTGGTCGTGATGTGTCACTGGGGCGATTGCCGGTGGGGACGATGTTTGGCGAAGGTCCTTTGTTTGGTAATCGTTTTGGCGGGGTGAGTGTGGTGGCGCAATCATCGTGCCAATTACTGCAAATCTCACTTGATGTGCTCCGGCGCGAACAGGCCCAATTAGGGCAATTGATGACGCAATTACGCGCCATGTATCGTCAGCGATTGGTGCAATCGACCTTGGCACGGGTGCCGTTTTTGGCGCAACTCAGCGATCAAGAACGCAGCGATTTGATTGCACAACTGATTGTGCGTGATGTGCAGCGTGGTGAATACATTGTGCGGGCGGGTAATCGGCCGAATGGCTTGCATTTGATTGAATTGGGGCAATGTGCGGTTGCACGTGACGATCAGGTGGTGGGGCACCTCGAAGAAGGCGATTTCTTTGGGGCGCTGGCGCTCATGAGTGAAACCCCCGCCACTGATGATGTACGGGCGGTGACCCCGTGCACGATTATGACGTTGCCCAGTCTGAGTTTTTTTGAGTTATTGCGCCAACGCCCTGAACTTACCACCGCAATTACGCAATTGTTGACGGAGCGGCGCGATTACATTGAACGTCAAAAAGAAGAACTTGGCGGTATATTGCAAAAAGGCATTCGCCGCGGTGATACGGTGTTTGTGCGGGATGTCAACCACTGTCCGCCCGATTGTCGTTTGTGTGTGCAGGCCTGTACGACGCGCCACGGGGCGGCGCGTATGCACCATACTGGCATGTTACACGAGCAGGTGATGTTGGTTGATGCCTGCCGGCAATGTCGGCATGGGGCCGAATGTGTCGAGGCCTGCCCAAGTAATGCGATTACCTGGCAGGGGACGGCGTTGGTGGTGCAAGAAAATTGCACGGGGTGTGGTGATTGTGTGCCCGCTTGTCCATACGAAGCGATGACGATTGAGCCCCGTGATCGTAGTTGGCGTGGTCAATTGCAACGGGGACTGGCCAAGATACCGTTGATCCCATTGACGCCACAAGCGCCACTGTATCAAGCGGCAAAATGTGATTTTTGTGCGGGGTATGACGATATGGCCTGTGTGAGTGTCTGCCCGATTGGGGCGTTGCGCTTGGTGGCGGTGG
Organism: uncultured Roseiflexaceae bacterium; assembly: GCA_903889425.1. Classification (GTDB taxonomy): domain Bacteria; phylum Chloroflexota; class Chloroflexia; order Chloroflexales; family Roseiflexaceae; genus UBA965. The sequence goes on from CAISXI010000297.1 coordinate 3,028, forward strand.
AAGATTTGTTCCCGTATTGAGGGTAGGTGCGAGGAGATGCCTCGCACCTGCGTGTAGCGACGCAGCAGGCTGCGGGATAATGAGAGAGACGCAGCAGGCTGCGTCTCTTCACTTCACTTCCTAC
>CAISXI010000298.1 GCA_903889425.1 uncultured Roseiflexaceae bacterium
CGTTTGTGCTTGAGATTTGGTTTCTGCGGCTACCGCCACAAAATCTTTTTCGACGACTACGGTGTGTACTCCGGGCATCGTCGCGGCGTCCTTTTGATCAACACTGGCAATGGTCGCCCCAAATTTGACTGGTCGGGCTACGACGCCCCACAACATGTTGGGCAGGCGCATGACGTGCCCATATTTGACTTCGCCAGTTACTTTGCCGGGTAAATCAACCCGGGGTTGCGATTTGCCAATATAACGGAAGGCACTGTTTGGTTTGAGTGTCGGCGCGTCTTCAGGTACCACCCATTCGCCAGTATGCGCCGCCACCACCGCTCCAAATGTTAGGCTCCGTCCATCGTTGCTTGTGATGGTGGCATCGGTGCTGGTGAGACTCCCCGCTGCGACACCCAATTGACTGGCTGCAGCAGTTTTGAGCATGACCACCAACGTGGCAGCTGCTTGACGTAATGGTAGGTAATGTGAAACAACGCTTTCGCTATTGCCGGTACCGTTGGCATCGTCGACCCCACTGCCGGTATCGGCCATGCGGACGTGGATGCGTTCCCACGTGATATCGAGTTCTTCGGCGGCAATTTGGGCGAGGGCGGTCAAAATCCCCTGCCCCATTTCGATTTTTTGGACATTGAGGATGATTTTATTGTCGGGATTAATGGTAAACCACACCGTAGGACTCACCTTAGGGGCACCACGACTGAATGGCTTTTCCGTACCTTCGACAGCATCCGAGATGGCCAAGCGCAATTTGGGCAAACCAACCGCCCAGCCGAGGGCGAGTACGCCGGCTCCACCGAGCCCAATCAACAAGCCACGGCGGGTAATTCGCCAGCGTTTGGGGGAATTGTTGCTCATGACGTGGCCTCTTTTTTGAGTGTGGCGGCGTGGGCGATTGCTTGGCGGATGCGGTGATACGTGCCACAGCGACAGTAGTTTTTGTCCATGGCGGTGACAATTTGGTCAGGTGTGGGGGTGGCATTGCCATCAATGAGGGCTGCTGCGGTCATGATTTGTCCACTCATGCACCAGCCGCATTGCGGTACTTGCAGGTCGATGAAGGCTTGTTGCACGGGGTGGAGTGTGCCATCAGCATCGGCTAAGCCCTCAATGGTGCGGATTTCTTTGCCCAGCACACTATTGACCGGGGTTTGGCACGATCGGGTCGGTACGCCGTCGATATGCACGGTACAGGCCCCACAAATCCCGGCACCACAGCCGATTTTGGTACCGGTCAGGTTGAGTTCGTCACGCAGTACCAGCAACAACGGGCGACTATCGCCGTTGTCAGGGATGGGGTATGTTTTTTGATTGATGATTAATTCCACGGGGTATCCTTTCGTGTTGACACTATTAGTAGTATACCGATTTTTGCAAAATTAATCACTGAGGGGAGTGAGTAATATTTTCAGCCCTTGTTTGGCTTCAAATTCGGCAAAGGCCTGATGCCACTCGCTAATGGGATAGACGGCACTCACGATGGCCTGGGTGTCGACTTGGCCACTGGCGATGAGCCGCAACGCACGATCCCAGGCATGGGGCACACTGGCGTTACTTCCGGTGACGATGAGTTCTTTGTAGCAGACCTGATCCATATCCCAGGCGATTGGTTTGCCAAACAGCCCGATTTGGGTATAGCGGCCACCTCGGCGCACCAATTGGAGCAATTGTTGGGCGGCAGCGCCGGCTCCGGCACATTCCAGCACGATGTCGGCACCGAGTCCGTCACTAATCAAGTCAATTTGTTGCCCTACGTCTGTGGTGCTGACGTCAATGACGTGCGCTGCCCCGAGTTGGCGGGCCATGGTGAGGCGGGCCGCATCTGCCGGTGTGCCCAGCATAATCACATGGGCACCAGCGGCTACCAGTACTTGTAAGGTGAGCATCCCGATTGCGCCGGGACCAGCGATGACCGCAATATCACCGGGGGTAATCCGGCTGAGGTCGATGGCATTGACGACACACGCCAGGGGTTCGGTCAATGCCGCCGCTTGATCACTGACATTGGCAGGGATTTGATGGATATTGGCGGCGGGGACCCGTACATAGCGCGTAAACCCCCCATTGACCGCCGACCCAATAGATTTGCGTTGCAGGCACAAATTGGGACGTCCATTGCGACAATGCCGACAATGTTGACAGGTCTGGTAATATGTTTCGCTGGTGACCCGCATGCCCACATTGATGTCGTGGACGTGCGCTCCTACCTCGACAATCCGCCCGGCGATTTCGTGTCCCATTACCACGGGTGGGACAGTACGAAATTCGTCGTGGTAGATATGCAAATCGGTCCCACAAATCCCTGTATAGGCCACTTCGATGATGACATGCCCTGGGGTAACGACGGGCACATCAACCGTGCCGAGGGTCACATTCCCGACGCCAGGGGCTATTTTCATGACTGCCTGCATTGCGGTTCCTTTGACTTAGATGGCAAAAACTGCATAGTCTTATTGTAGTAGATAGTACTGTCGTGTAGGATAAGATGCCAAAATACCCGTATAATCGAATTATCGTGAGACTGCTACGAATTTTGATATGAAAGGGGCATGCGATGCGCCGATTCGACGATAAAGTGGTGTTGATTAGTGGTGCGACGAGTGGCATCGGGCTGGCCACTGCCCAACGCTTGTTGTCCGAAGGTGCCCAAGTGGCCTTTTGTGGCTTTGGTGAGGCTGCCGCCGCCGAGTTAGTCGCCTATGGGGCTGGTCGAGCGCACTACATCAATGTCGATTTGGCCGATGCTACTGCCTGTGCCCAGTTTGTCGACACAAGTATCCGCCGCTTTGGCAAAATCGACGTGATTATCAACAACGCCGCCTCGGTGGCTCGCAGTACCCTCGAATCAACCGATGCGGATTTTTTTGACACCATGATGGCCATTAATGTGCGGGCGCCCTTGTTGATTATGCGTCAGGCCTTGCCCTACCTCCGCGCCAACACCAATGGTGCAGTGGTGCTCAATATCGGCTCGCTCAACGCCTATGTGGGTGCCAGTAGCCTGCTGGCGTATTCCACCAGCAAAGGGGCCTTGGTGACGATGTCGCGCAATTTGGCCGCCGCCCACCGCCACGAAGGAATCCGTGTACAGGTATTGAATGTGGGCTGGACTAATAGCGAGGGTGAAAACGAACTGCAACAGCGGCTTGGGAATGGCGCCGAATGGGCCACCGTTGCCGGCAAAACTCGCCCCACTGGGCGGTTGTTGCACCCCAACGAAATCGCTAACGCCATTGCGTTTTTTGCCAGTGATGAAGCTGCGGCATTTTCGGGTGCCGTGATTGACCTCGAACAAATGCCGATTCGGTAACTATTTTATGGCGAAAGGGTGAATCCATGGCAACCAAACCGACCCGTCCACAAGAATCCACGGTCACCCGCACCTTTCGGGCGGCAGTCAAAATCGGCGAAGACTATGTGACTATCGAAGAAAGTATCGCCTTGCCCCTCGATGCCAGCGATACCGACATTGCCAATGCGGTGGCGTTGGGTTGGCGCATCTATGCCCAACAGCGCGACGCCGGTGAAGCCCAAATCCTCGAAGCCCGCGAATCGTACGGCGC
>CAISXI010000299.1 GCA_903889425.1 uncultured Roseiflexaceae bacterium
AATTGGCCAAATACATCACGGGCTTGCGTAATTGCCAGGTGTTGTTCGATAATCGTGAGCGTGCCCAGCGGTTTTTTCTTTGGAAAAATGCTGGACTGGCTGGGTGAAACCAGTAACCCTAGTTCACAGCCCCGCTCCCTGAGTTCTTCGAGCATGGGGGCATGAGCCCGCGCTGCTTCAGGTGACACAAAAATCGTCGGCCAAAAACCGGCTCCCAGCATCAGATTGGCATAGGCATCGAGTGAACGACTACTAAATTCCCAATCGGGTGGCGCATCCTTACCCGTGCCGGCGGCTATCGCATTAAATGTACAAAAGAGAGGAATCGTCATGCTCGTCTCGCATCCTATCAATACCGACATCTGTATTATTGGTGGTGGTCTGGGTGCAGTGGCTGCAGCGTTGACAGCCCTCGATCTCGGCGCCACAGTCGTATTGCTGGCTCCCCATCAATGGCTCGGTGGCCAGATGAGTAGCCAAGGGGTGAGTGCCCTCGACGAGCATCGCTATATCGAGACATTTGGAGGTTCGCCATATTACCTACGACTACGTCAGCTAATTCGCCAGCAAATGGCTTCGTTGTATGGTAGCACAATCACCGATGAGGCGACATTTAACCCGGGCAATGCCTGGGTCAGCAACCTCTGCTTTTTTCCGTACGTTGCAGCTGACGCAATCAACGCACTCATCGCGCCGTATGTTGCGAGTCAGCAGCTGACTGTGTTGTACGCTACGCTCTCTATCGCCATCTCCAAAAAAGATGACACGATTACACACATCAGCTGTCGTGGCAATGCGCAGGTGTGCGAAATTATCCCACTACAAGTCATCGATGCCAGCGAACTGGGGGATGTATTGGCATTGGCCAACCTCCGCTATATCACCGGCGCAGAAGCACACGCAGACACGGGTGAACATAATGCACCGCCCCAGGCACGCCCCCACGAAATCCAAGGCTTTACCTTTGGCTTTGCGGTAGAGTTTTGTGCGCACCAATCACACGTCATCGTCAAACCCGAGGGATATCAGACATTACGTGACCGCCAGCCATTTACGTTGACGCTCACCGGTAACGATGGCGAAGCGCGACCGTTTCGTATGTTTACTGATGGCCCCACCGGATTACCGCCGTTCTGGACCTATCGCCGCCTCTGGGATGGCCAACACACCACCCCTGCCACGCCCGATATCGCCCTAATCAACTGGAATAGCAACGATTACCACCATGGCACCATTATCGATGTAGATGCCCAGACCTATGCCCAGCGTATCGACGAAGCCAAACGCTTGTCGCTGGCCTTTTTGTATTGGCTCCAGACGGAAGTACCCCGCGACGATGGGACTGGATTTGGCTACCCTGAGCTCAAATTATGCCCCGACATCATGGGCACCAATGACGGCTTGGCGATGGAGCCGTATGTGCGTGAATCACGGCGCACGCCAGGATTGACGCGCATCGTGGCCGAAGATTTACTGGTCGCCAACCAGCCACAGATACGTGCGAAGGCGTATGCGGATAGTGTAGGGATTGGCTGGTACTTCATGGACTTGCATCCTGCGCCAGGGAATTCCCAGAGTATGTTTGCGCCCACGCGGCCATTCCAAATCCCCATGGGTGCCCTCATTCCGCCAGATTGTCATAATCTATTGATGGGCTGCAAAAACATTGCCACTACTCATTTATCAAACGGCTCATACCGCCTGCACCCGGTGGAGTGGAACATCGGCGTGGCAGCGGGGATGATTGCCCACGTAGCGTGTCGGCAGCACATTGCACCTGCAGATGTATCTGTGGTGTTTGTGCAAAAAAAATTGCTGGCGCTGGGGCATCCACTAGCCTGGGCGATTGATGTACCGCCTCAGCATCCGGCGTTTGTGGCAACCCAATGGTTAATCCTCAACGGGGTGATTGGCCAAGGGGAGCGGGCTCAGCGTCTCGATATTGCGCTTACAGAACCGTTAGATGCTGATTCCTACGCGATCCTAATGACATGTCTCGTAGCACACGGCATACCCCAAAGTACCGCCCAAATCGCACAGACCGACTCGTGGGAGTCAGTCTGTGCCCGGATTATCGCATTAGGGTTGGTTGATGCCGATTAGCTGCGGTGTGTGCGGACCGCATAGGCCGCGAAATTGTCCAAGATTGCTTGCCAGCCAACGCGTTGCATATCGACGGGGTTAGTTTGTTCGGCTTCGAATTGTTCAATGACGGTGGTTTCGTCGCCATTGGCCACAAATTGGATGCTGACCTTGCGATTATCGCCGAGGGTATAGGCGAGTTCGGTGGGGGGATTGACGGCCGTATATGTACCCCGGAAATCAAAGCTAAAACTGCCGTCTTTGGCTTCCATACGCGAAGAAAACGTGCCACCGACCCGCAAATCAACGGTCGAATGGGGTGTATGCTAGTCCGGCGAGGCGGCATTCCACTGCATGATGTGTGCAGGGGTGGTCCAGCAGGCCCAGACATGATCTATTGGGGCGGCGATGGTGGTTTGGACGGTGATAATCGTCGGAGCAGTCATTTTTTCCTCGATACAACAATAAAACGCTGTTATTATACAATTGCGGCATCATTTATGCGAGGATTGGTGAAGCCTAGCTTCCCACCTAGATTGCCCTATTTTTAAAACGACATTAGGGATGTAATGTTGCTTTGAAGTGGAAAACAGGCCAAAAGTGGGAAATTGCCCCTGTGGGTGGCTACGTTCACTAGCGCACAATATTCTCGTGTTATGATACAACAAATAATTGCAGGAGCGAATTATGCGACACCTCAAACGAATGATTTTTATCATGTTACTGTTGGCCAGCCTCATGACCATCAGTGCCTGTGGGAGCAGCAATCAAGCCTACCCCAACCCCGATGAATATCCATATCCCTACAGTACTCCCTAATATGCGGACGTTGTACCTCATCTTGCTCGTGTGGGGGCTGTGTGCCAGTTGTAGCACGCCACCCCCTACACCAATCAGCACAACCGCTGTACCCCAAGGCACGCTCAGCGGTTGTGGGGTGCCGATGCAGTTGGACATCATGTCCACGCCGGCTATGCGTAGC
>CAISXI010000300.1 GCA_903889425.1 uncultured Roseiflexaceae bacterium
TCATACTTCATACTTCATACTTCGCAAGAGTGATATGGTATAATGCCAACGTCCTTAGAGAATCACATGAATATGGTCCAAGGAGGATCGCAATGGATTACACACCACGTCCCGAGCACAAATTCACCTTCGGGTTATGGACTGTCGGCAATGTTGGCCGCGACCCATTTGGTGAGCCGGTACGCGCGGCGAAGTCGCCGGTTGAATTGGTGCATCTGCTCGCCGATGTCGGCGCATATGGCGTCAACTTCCACGACAACGACTTAGTACCTATCAACGCCACCAACGACGAACGCAACCAAATCGTCCGTGACTTCAAAAAAGCCCTCAACGATACCGGTTTGGTCGTACCGATGGCCACCACCAATTTGTTTAGCGATCCGGTCTTCCGCGATGGCGCATTTACCTCAAACGACGCATCAGTGCGGGCCTACGCCGTGCAAAAAACCATGCGGGCCATTGATTTGGGTGTCGAATGTGGCGCCAAAATCTATGTGTTTTGGGGTGGTCGTGAAGGCACCGAAAGCGATGCCACGAAAAATCCCGCTGAATCAATGAAACGCTTCCGCGAAGCAATTAACTTTTTGTCACACTATTCCAAGTCCCAAAAATACGACCTGCAATTCGCCCTCGAACCCAAACCCAACGAACCCCGCGGCGATATCTTCTTGGCAACCGTCGGGCATGCCTTGGCCTTTATCAATACCCTCGACCACCCCGAAATGGTCGGCGTCAATCCCGAAGTGGCCCACGAAACGATGGCCGGGCTCAACTTCTTGCATGGCGTCGCTCAAGCCTGGGAAATGGGCAAGCTCTTCCATATCGACCTCAACGACCAAGTCGTGGGCCGCTATGACCAAGACTTCCGCTTTGGGGCCGCCAACATCAAAGGCGCCTTCATGCTGGTCAAATTCCTCGAAGATGTGGGCTATAGCGGCAACAAGCACTTCGACGCCCATGCCTTCCGTACCGACGATTACGACGGTGTCAAAGCCTTTGCCCGCGGCTGTATGCGCACCTACCTCATCCTCAAAGAAAAAGCCGCCCGCTGGAATGCCGACAGCGAAATCCAAGCCTTGGTACGCCAAGTCAACAGCATTGCTCCCGGCTTGCCGGCCTGGCAAGGTGGCTTTAGCCCCGAAAAAGCCACGGCGCTCAGCAATCACGCCTTTGACCGCACCGCCATCGCCAGCAAGGGTCAACCCTACGAACAAATCGACCAATTAACCCTCGAAGTGTTGATGGGCGTCCGCTAATCATGCACCCGTCGTTGCCGTCGTCGTGGCCAACCGTAGCTTGCTACGGCACTACGATGACGGCATTTTTGTAATACACAGGACAACACTATGCCGTTATTTCTTGGTTTAGACATCGGCACCTCCGGTGCCAAAGCAATTGTGTGTGATGGGGATGGGCAGATTGTGGCCATGGCACTCGCTGAATACCCCATTTCGAGCCCGCAACCACTCTGGAGCGAACAACACCCCAGCGATTGGTGGCAGGGCGCCCAACAAGCCATCCGTGAAGTCGTCGGCGCCGTGGATGCCACCCAAATCATGGGGATTGGCCTGACCGGTCAAATGCATGGATCAGTTTTTTTGGATGCCGACAATCAAGTCATCCGCCCCGCCTTGCTCTGGAACGACCAACGCACTGCCGCAGAATGCAGCGAAATCAATCAGCGCATCGGCACCCAACGCCTCATCGAAATCGCCGGTAACCCCGCCTTGACTGGCTTCCAAGCCCCCAAAATTTTGTGGGTACGCAACCACGAACCCGCCAATTTTGCCCGGATTGCCCACATCATGTTGCCCAAAGACTACATTCGGCTGCTCCTCAGTGGCGTCTATGCCACAGATGCCGCCGACGCCGCTGGTACATTGCTCATCGACCTCACCAGCCGCGATTATTCTGACGAAATCCTCGCTGCCCTCGAAATCAAACGGGAATGGCTACCAACCGTCTACGAAGGTCCGAGCATCACCAGCCATCTCAAGTCTGATGTAGCCGCGACCCTCGGCTTGACCGCCGGTATCCCCATCATCGCCGGTGGTGGCGACAACGCCGCTGCAGCCATTGGAACCGGTATCATCAAATCAGGGGTTGTCAATAGTAGCATTGGTACGAGCGGCGTGGTATTTGCGCATAGCGATAGCATCGCCCTCGACCCTCAAGGCCGCCTGCATACGTTTTGTCATAGCGTCCCCGGGGCCTGGCATATGATGGCCGTCACCTTGTCTGCCGGCGGCGCCTTTGGTTGGTTGCGCAATACGTTGCGCCAAACTGGTGCAAGTGACTTGTCGTACGACGATCTCACCGCCGCCGCCGCCAATGTCCCTGCTGGCGCCGAAGGGCTGATCTTTTTGCCGTACCTGTCGGGCGAACGCACGCCCCACCTCGACCCGCTGGCCCGCGGCGCCTTTGTGGGCCTAACCACCCGCCACGGCATCGGGCATATGGCCCGGGCGGTGATGGAAGGGGTGACGTTCTCGCTCCGTGATGGCATCGAAATCATGCGCGAATTAGGCGTCCCCACCACCGATGTACGCGCAACCGGTGGCGGTGGCAAAAGCCCGCTATGGCGCCAGATGCAAGCCGACATCTACAATGCGCCGGTATCAACCCTCGCCGCCGAAGAAGGTCCCGCCTATGGCGCGGCCCTGCTCGCCGGCGTCGGTACCGGTCATTTTGCCGATGTCAACGATGCCGTCACCCGCTGTGTACGGGTCGTTGCCACCACCCAACCCAACCCAGCCATGGTCGCCAAATACAACCAGATTTATGCAATTTACCGTACCATGTATAGTCATCTCAGCGCTGATATGCATGCGTTAGCCACTCTCTAATACAAGCACAATACCGCATCTGCACACCCTACGATGATCTAGTATCACCGTAGGGTGTGTCTTTTTTTGCTTGACGGTACCTCAAACCTCGTCTATACTGAATTTAATTTTAGGAGAGCCTAAATTATTTTTTCGTATCCAATAGCTATTAACTCATATATCACACAAAGGATCATCAATGCACAAAGAAGAAGTCGCCACAAACAGCATACCTACAGGAAATGACGGTTGGCGCTATGCCCGCGATGAAGTATCTCTTCCTGAATCATTCTCTTCTGTCAAGATTTCACCCAATGCAGGATTTTGGCGCACGTTACTCGCATTTGCCGGACCTGGGTTGATGGTGGCAGTCGGGTATATGGACCCGGGCAATTGGGCTACTGACATTGCAGGTGGTGCTCAATTTGGCTACATGTTATTGTCAGTCATTCTGATTTCTAATTTTATGGCGATTCTGCTCCAACATTTGGCACTCAAGCTAGGGGTAGTCACTGGACGTGATTTGGCCCAAGCCTGCCGTGACCACTATTCACGCCCCGTATCGTTTGTTTTATGGGTTTTATGTCAAATAGCGATTATCGCCTGTGATTTAGCCGAAGTCATTGGTGCGGCGATTGCCTTGAATCTCTTGTTTGGGATTCCGATTGTATATGGCGTAATAATTACCGCCCTCGATGTGCTAATGGTGCTCTTTTTGCAGAGCAAAGGTTTTCGGTATATCGAAAGCATCGTGGGCGGGTTGATTTTTGTGATATTTGCCTGTTTCATGTATGAGATGGCCGTATCGAGTCCGCCCATTGCGGCGATTTTGGGTGGGTTGATTCCCTCACCACAAATCGTTTACAACCCTAATGCGCTCTATATCGCCATCGGCATCCTCGGGGCGACGGTCATGCCGCACAATTTGTATTTACATTCAAGTATCGTCCAGACACGCAACTTTGCCCGTGATGATATTGGCAAAGCCATGGCCATTAAATTTGCTTCGATTGATTCGACGGTGTCGTTGTTATTTGCCCTGGTAATTAATGCGGCGATTTTAATTTTGGCGGCCGCCACCTTTTATGGTACTGAGCATGCCGGGATAACTGACATCGCCGATGCCTATAATTTACTGACGCCCTTATTAGGGGCCAGTTTTGCGAGTATTGCCTTTGGGATAGCCTTGCTGGCATCGGGGCAAAGCTCGACATTGACGGGTACGTTGGCAGGGCAAATCGTGATGGAAGGCTTCCTCAAAATCCGCTTGCCCCGTTGGATGATTCGCGTGATTACCCGCGGTCTGGCCATCATCCCTGCCATGATTGTCGCCATATTGTATGGCGAACGGGGTACCGGGGAATTGTTGGTATTTAGCCAAGTAATTTTGGCATTACAACTAGGGTTTGCCGTGGTGCCACTAGTCACTTTTACTAGCGACAAAGCCAAAATGGGCAAATTTGTCAATCCACTGTGGCTAACGGTTTTAGCATGGGGCATCACCGCAGTAATTATTAGCCTCAACGCATATCTCGTATTGCAAATCTTTATTGGCTAAAAAATCCCCCCTGTGCGTATTGCACAGGGGGGATTTCTGTGTACATTTTAGGCAATAAACGCCAACACTGCCGCCATAAATGCGGTGGGGTTGTCGTGGTGCATTTCGTGACCGACACCAGGGATAATTTGGGCGGTCAAATTGGGCATGTAGTTGACCAACGCCTCGGCAAATGCTGCCGGGACGACGCCCCCTTTGTCGGCCTCACAATAGAGCACCAGAATCGGCACAGCGACTGGTTTGAGCCAATCCCACAACAAAATCTTGCCTGAATTCAACCAAATCGGCAGGATGGGGTCGTTGTGGAGCTTGGCGTAGGCCCACGAATCGAGGGCTTCGTCACTCCAATGGGGGACTTCGCCACGTTTGAAGGCCACCAGTTCGGCATGGCTCATAGTCAACCACTGGCGCAACCCGGCAATCCACGGGTCACGGCGCTCGGCGATATAGGCTTCATCACCAGCCATCGGCCATACCGCCGGATCTTCGAGGACCACTTTACGCACCAATTCGGGGTGCATACTCACCAACGCCAAGCTCTGGGCGCCACCCATCGAATGCCCAATCACCACCGGTTTGTCGAGACCGAGTGCGACAATCAATGCTGCAGCATCGGCACCAATGGTGGCGGTGGCGTAATCACTAGCGCGGTCAGATTCACCATGACCACGGCCATCGGGGGCCGTGACGCGGTAGCCAGCGGCGACGAGCTGGGCAATTTGTACGCTCCAGTACGTGCCACAACCGGTAATCCCATGGAGCAACAGTACGTCAGGGCCACTGCCGGCTTGATGGACATTCAGGGTCACGCCGGTAGAGAGTGCTACGCGGGTTTGGGTCGTTGCAATCATCATGCAATCCTTTCAATTTATGGGTAACATAATTTGCTGGCACCAATTGGGATGCGCGCCACCAATAATTTCTGTTGATCCGCAGTAAAAAACGGCGCTGGGCAAATCGCGTGGCTGAATGATGTTCATTGTAACATCAGCACGATGTATATTGGAGCATGAGTTGCGCTCGTAGACAACAAAACAAACACCCCCTCGTCTTGCGACGAGGGGGGTAGAATGGGGTGCGCGACGGGTTTCGAACCCGCAACCTCAGGTGCCACAGACCAGCGCTCTGCCGTTGAGCTACGCGCACCACAACGAGCACTAGTATAGCATAACTCTGTGGCGCGCGCAAATTGAATTTGTGGTTATGGGGTCACCCAGCCACCCTGCTTGTCACTGGCCACAATTGCCTCGATTACCCGCATATTGGCGACTGCATCGCTAATCGGGGTCGGCACCGCGGTGTCGTTGAGGATGGCTAGGCTAAACAAATCACCTTGGATGGTGTATTGGTCAACCGTGGGAAAGGTGATGGTCTCTGTGCTATTTCCACTGGTATGCCACATCGTACAGGGTCGGTCGGGCGGTGCATTGAAGGGGATTTCGATTTCGATACGGCCAGTCGTCCCCATGATGTGCACCCGTTGGTACGAGCTGAGTTGCGTCGAGCAGGTAAAGGTGGCGGTACCACCCGCAAATTGCATCATCCCCGATGCCAAACGGTCGACATTGAGGGCGGGGTCGTATTCGACCAAGCCACAGACTTTGGTTGGTTCACTGCCAAAAATAAAGCGTGACAGCGAAATATTGTAGCAACCGATGTCCATCAAACCACCACCACCGATGTCCGCTTGGTTGCGTACGTTGGTGGGGTCGGTCAAAAAGTATGAAAAGATACTGTTGATGGTACGTAATTCACCAATCCCGCCCGCAGCAACAATCGCCTTGGCGCGGCGCCATTGGGGGTGATGGCGGTACATGAAGGCTTCCATCAATTTGAGGTGGGGGAAGCGTTGCGCGGCATCGGCTAACTGTTGGGCTTCATGCGCCGTCAAGGCAATTGGTTTTTCACACAGTACATGCTTGCCCGCTTCGAGGGCTTGGATCGACACGGGGACATGCAGGTGATTGGGCAAGGGATTGTAGATGGCATCGATATCGGGGTCAGCCAACAATTCTTCGTATGAACCATAGGCTTTGGCGATGCCTAATTGTTTAGCTGCGGCTTGGGCTTTGGGTAAATCACGTGAGGCAATCGCAACGACCTCGCTGTATTCGCCCTTCATCATGGCGGGATTTACTTTGGCCATCCCGATATTGGCAGTGCTGACGATTCCCCAACGAATCTTGGTCATGGAGCAGTCCTTTCTGTACCACAAACGCCTGTGCGCATTATACATGCTCCGTGGTAGGATTAAGCATGATATTAAGGAGATTGGTATGAAGTGGATTGGTCTTATCGGCGGGATGAGCTGGGAATCATCAGCAGAATATTACCGCGTCATCAATGAATTAGTCCGCGACCAACTAGGCGGACTCCATTCGGCCCAAATCTTGCTCGCCAGTGTTGATTTTGCTCAAATCGAAGCCTACCAACACCGTGGCGAATGGGACGAAGCCGGAGCAGCTCTGGCTGCCGTAGCCCAGCGGCTCGTCGCCGGCGGTGCCGAGCTCATCGTGCTGTGCACCAACACCATGCATAAAGTGGCCCCGCACATCACACACGACTTGCCTGTGCCGTTTTTGCATATCGCTGACGCCACCGCCCACCAAATCCAGCAATTTGGGCTGACCCGCATCGGCTTGCTCGGCACCCGCTATACCATGGAGCAAGATTTCTACAAAGGTCGCCTACGTGATAATTTTGGCATCGAGGTCATCATTCCCAACGAGACCGAACGCACCGATGTCAATCGCATCATCTACGATGAGCTCTGCCTCGGGCAAATCATCCCAGCCTCACGCCTGCGCTACCGCGAAATCATCGCTAATCTCATCGCCCAAGGCGCCCAAGGGATTATTTTGGGGTGTACCGAAATCACCTTGCTGGTCGATCAGAGTGACTCGTTTGTCCCTGTATTTGACACCACCCGCATCCATGCCGAAAAAGCCGTCGCCGCCGCCCTCGCCCCCGCTGAATGATATGAAAGGAACAAAAATGAAACGCCTGTTGTTGTTGAGCCTCATGGTTATCATGACCAGTTGTAGCACCCCTAGTGCCATCAAACCCGTCGCCACCGCCGACGTGAGTACGGGAGCGACCAGCACGAGTACATCCAGCGACGCCACTGCAACCGTACCGGTAAACAGTGACAGTATGCCCAGTAGTGAAGCGACGGTCGTACCTGCCACGCCAGTTGCCCCGGCCACAGCAGCACTCGATGCGCAACAAATCAATGTTGCGAAAGAGTTTTTGACCGCCTATCATACGGACCCCAGCGGTGATAGTAGTGCCCAGTATTTGAGTCCTGAGCTCACCAAGCTCTACGACGGCGGCAAAACCATCCCATCAATTGTTGGTGTCGATGCTGCCTACACCACCGTCACGATTGTCGACAGTAAATTATTCAACGACAACCAGAGTGCCCAAATCACCGCCAAACTCGATTATGCCAATGGTAGCCAAACCATCGACATGACGCTGGCCCTCAGCAATGGCACGTGGCAAATTGCTGCCGTCAGCGCCCAACCCCAAAAATGAGGCACCGTTCGTAGTTTTTATCAACCGATTAAAGGAACACACATGAAACGCCGCACCTTCCTCGCCAGTCTCGCCTTGATCCCCGCCATCGTCGCCTGTGGGAGTGGCACCAGCACCGCCACCATTGCCCCATTTAGCGGTGCAGTCCCAGCCCAAGCCAGTGATGCACCCCTCGCCGGCGAACTCGTGGCCGGACTCACCAGCAACATCAACGACAAAGCCAGTGCCGCCGCAACCCTGTATCGCTTACCCGACGATGCCACCTATGTGGCCGTCAAACAATACTACGCCGATATGCTCACCACCCAAGGGTGGCAAGCAGACCCCACGATTTTGGTTGAAGGTGATACGTTGAGTTATGTAGCATGGAAAAAAGACGATCA
>CAISXI010000301.1 GCA_903889425.1 uncultured Roseiflexaceae bacterium
CAAAAAGGAATTGGCGACGCTGACACTCGACGCCGATAATCCCAGCGCAACGGTGACAGCGCCCAACTTTGTATCGGGCGATGGCGCACAATATTTAGTCGAAACGAGTGATCAAACATCGTTGATTGATTCACTGGAAGTACGCACGACCAAACAATTCCCCACACTCGGCTCTACGGCGTCAGTGATGGCCCCCGTGTGTGCAGAACAAACTAGCAATGACAACAAACAGGTCAACTACTGTCCATTTTTTACCGGGGGCACTGAAGGGCTCTACGATGTCCAAGTGATTGCCAAAGATGCCGTTTATAACCGGGGCCTCAATAGTAATCGGGTGGTTGATCAGCAAAACGGGTTGGTATATGTCGATACCACTCCCCCCAATTTGCAGCTGGTGCCCGCTCCGTCAGGGAATATTTATACGACGACTGTCGCACCTGGGGCTACCTTCCAAACACTGACGCTCAAGATAAAGGCGGGCGACCCAGTGCTGGCTAATTCAGATAATCATCGTGGCAGTGGCGTAAAATTGCTCGAAGTCAATCTGCAAAACCTGAATGGGCAGTCGTTGGGTGGTTGGGTGCCTGCTACCTTGATTCCCTCGAGTGTGATAACGACTACGACGGTCATCACTGGGACGTGGGTAGCACAATTCCGAGTGCCGATGATCCCCAATGGGTTTTATCAAGTCCAATCACGGAGCAAGGATAATGTGGGGAATACCCGGGGCTACCTGACAACACCTGCGTATGCCACGTCAATTTATCCCTATTACCTGGCAAATACGAGTTCCCCGATTCAAATCGATAGTGCCCCCCCGCGTGATGTGATTGTCGATCCATCGCCACGCGATGCAACGCTGGGTGTGATCGGACCAAGCACCTTGGCCAATAGTACGTTGCGTGGGCGGGTGTCAGATTATTATGATGGCCGCGGGTTGCTCCAAGCTGATTTACAAGTCAAACTCGACTTTGAAACCACTGACGGCGCCAAAGCCTTTGATAATCGCGCCTATACACGCGTTGTGACAGACTGTGCCAATTGTCCTACTGTGGCTGCAGACACCCTTACTGCGCAGGATTCTAGCAATCAACGGGTCGCACGATTTAACATTGACGGCAATCAACAGTATATTGCCAGCCACGATACCGGTACGCTCTTCAACACTATTTTTTCGGTGGGGATGCAGGTCAAAATCAGTGACAGCGGCACGCTAGTGAGCAACGGCAACGCCAATAATCCACGCTTGCGTATATTTGCGGCGCGGACGACTGACCCGAACAAATTCAAAATCACGGCCTTCCACGGTAATGTATCGGTATCGACCCCCGGGACGCTGATCAAAAATACCTGGTATGGCATCGTGTATAACGAAACCCGCTCAGAAATGCGTTTGCAATGGGGTGGGGCAGATTATCTCAATTGGCCAAGTGCAAGTATCATCACCAAGAGTCTAAATCTTAGTTCAGTTGTGACGCCGGACACGAGTAGCGAAACATTGATTGGGGCGACGCAGTCGAGCACCAATACGGCGCTGGTCGAAGACTACTTCCGCGGGTATCTCGATAACGTCATCATCTCGGGATTGTACCTCGACCCGAGTGACTTTGTGGGGCGGTCGGTGGCACCAGGCAGTAATCCTGCGAGCCACCAAACCCGACTCAAAATCCGCGATGATGGCTTCGCCGATGCTGATGGACTCGCATCGTTGGCTCGTTTTTATATGCCGTTCAATCAAGCGACACTGGCCGCACTCGATGTGATGAATGCCCAGCGTAGCGACATCTGCAATGGTGGCTTTACGACCCTCTATCAGGCGCTCAAAGTGCGCTGTCCCCGCATTGGCGATGGCTTTACCAGCAATGCCATCTGGCTCGATGCCGCTGATGCAGGGGTGCGCTTGGGCTATGCAATCACCCAAACAGCAACCACGAGTCAGACCTATAGTATGCGGGTGCGGATTGACCCAACGGCGACGAGTGGGCGGGTGGCCACGATAGGTGCCGACCCCACGGCCCTTGGCTTGCG
>CAISXI010000302.1 GCA_903889425.1 uncultured Roseiflexaceae bacterium
GAATTTCTCCACAGCACGAATCAGTCCCACATTGCCCTCTTGGATGAGGTCGAGCAATTGCAGTCCGCGCCCGATGTATTTTTTGGCGACAGATACCACCAAACGCAAATTGGCTGAGGTCAAATACTCGCGCGCTTGCCGCCCCGATTCCATGCGATTGCCCCAAGTAGTGAGAAGCGCCCGGTAGTCGGCCCGCAGGGTGATTGCGATAGTTGTTTCGTCCCCTTCGGCAGTCGCTACTGGCGCGGGTTTGCGTTGCCCATCCTGCTGGATTAATGGGGTAGTCGGTACCCGCTCCGTTTGTGGTTGCCCATCATGTTGAATTGGTGGGATATCAGTGGTGAATTTGAATACGGGCACTGACTCGCTGGTGATTTGTTGGAGTGCTCTCGTAAAGTCGTCGCACATCAATTGCACCATGGCTATCACGAGTTGTTCGCCAGTCTCAGGGTCGGTTTTGGCTGTTTTGACGATGGTACGGGCATCACTTTGGAGTGGGATGGTAATGGTGTCGGCCCGCCCTACGAGTAATTCGAGGTATGCGCCTACTTCGATGGCACGGGCGTATTCTTGTTCGAGTCCCCAATTGAGCAGCTTGATATTGCCGATTTCGCGTAGATAAAGGCGTACGGTATCGTTAAATGTGGCGTTTTGGAATTCAGTGGGGGCGATAGTTGCCTCTTCGTTGTCTGCTTCATCAGACAACGGTGTATGCAAGTCATCGTCGTTTTCGTTATCTTTGTCGAGTACAAACGGTGCTTCGCCACCATCGACATATTCGGGGGTGTGAATCAGTTGCGGGTCGAGGGTGAGTTGATTGGCGGTTACGAGCAGTGTGTGGATGGTTGGTACGTCTATTGTGTGCTGTAGAAACCACTCCCACACCGGATTTGGCAACACCCAGCGCATGATTTGGGCCATGCGTTGGGCGGCTTTTTCGGGGGGGGTATCATCAATTTGTTCGCCAAAGACTGGCGCGTCGTCATCGATGTCGGGTGTGATTGTGGTGGGAAGTGTCGACTGCGATTGCTTGACGTCCATACCAATCCCCTTTAGTTCACATGGCGGGCGTGAAGGTCTTCGTAGGTTGAGCTGCGTCGCGGGGTCATCAATCGGTTGAGATATTGTTGGACGTCTGCGATGCGTTGGAGCAACAGGTCGACGATTTCGGCACTGTCATTGTCACTAAGCTGACGTGTCAGGCGTTGATTCCATTGTTTGGCGACATCTCGTTGTAAAATTGTAGCACATTCTCGGGCTTCACTGGTAACGAGGTATTCTTTGGGCAACTGAATAACACTCCCCATCAACTCGGCGCGTTCGCGCAACACTTCGGGCAACGTGGTAAACCACGTCAACAAATCACCATCATGCCCAAATTCAACTCGCGTCCGCCAAATGGCACGGAGTTCATCATCCTCACCAAATAGCCCCTCAATATCATTACGGATAAACTCGCCCACCGTGGGGTGGGCCGCTAAATCCTCGTCGATTTTGGTTTGGACATGGTCACGCACTTCGGCATATTGCAGTAACGACATCACCAAAAACTCGGCTGCTTGGCGTGACCGACCACTCAAACTGGTTGCCTTGGGTACCGCCGATTGGGCATTGGGCGTCGGCTTGACTGATGATTGTGGGCTGGGATTGGGCGTGGTGCGGCGGTCGTTGGTACTCGGCGACAGGCGACGGAGCTCACGACGCAACATGGTTTCGTCGATACTGAGCATAGTGGCAAGACGTTGGATATAGTGTGTTTGTTCGAGTTGATTTGATATTTGCAGCACCAATGGCGCCAACCGATCGAGGGCTGTGCGTTTGTCGCTGAGATTTTGCATGTCCAAATCACGCGTCAGCATCTGCATATAAAAATCCATGGCCGGCAGGGCATTGGCCACTAACGTGGGCCATTGGGTGGGATCGGCCGCTAACAATTCGTCGGGGTCTTGGCCTTCAGGGAGCTCGATGATGCGGATCTGGGCATCAATGCTCCGACTCCACGTCAATACCCCTTGGGCAGTTGGCACCGGCACCAACTGGGCATCGAGGTTGTCGCTGAGTGTTTGCAGTCCCTTGAGTGTCGCCCGGATGCCGGCGCTGTCGGCGTCGAGGGCGAGGTAGATGTTTTTGGTGAGTTTTTTGATGGCTTGGACATGCTCGGCGGTTAGTGCCGTCCCCAGTGGGGCCACCACGTTGCGGAAGTCGTGTTGATGCAAGGCAATCACATCGACGTAGCCTTCCACAATCACGACGGCGTCGTGTTGTCTGATGGCTTCACGGGCCATGTCGAGCCCGTAGAGCACACTACTTTTGTCAAACAACAAGGTCTGGGGCGAATTCAAATATTTGGGTTGCACGTCACCCATGGCCCGACCACCAAAGGCGATGATCTGCCCTTTGACGTTGCGGATGGGGAAGATGACCCGGCCTCGGAAGCGGTCATAATAGCTACCGTCATCGCGCTGGATGACCAGCCCCGCCGCCACGATTTCGTCGGGTTGGTATTCTTGTTTGGTGGTCAGGTAATTGAACAGCAACATGCGTTCTTCGGGACTATAGCCCAGCTGGAAGCTCTCTTGGGCCCATTCGTTGATTTGGCGTTTGGCCACATAGGCGCGGGCATCTTCGCCGCGTGGTGAACGCAACAGCATATGATGAAAAAAACGTGCCGCGGCGTTGTTGATTTCGACGAGGCGCTCGCGTAAATGATCGCGCTCTTCGTCTTGGTTTGTGCGGGGGGCTAATTCGATGCCGGCGCGGTGGGCCAGTTGCTCGAGCGCCTCACGGAATTCGAGGCCTTCGCTTTTCATCACAAAATCAAACACTGTCCCTGATGCTTTGCAGCCGAAACAGTGATAGCTCTGCGAATCGGGATAGACCGTAAAGGCCGGGGTGCGCGTATTGGGGTGGAACGGACAAAACCCCACCAACGAGCGCCCCGCCTTGCGTAATTGGACTTTGGCACCAATCAGCTCGACAATATCAATACGTTCTTTGATTTGCTCAATTACCCGATTATTAGTCATAAAAAACCACACCATCTGGAGACGATAATCGTTGTGGATTGTTCAATAGATATTTATCCACCCCATGTGCGTGGCACATAGATATCTTGGAAGATCTGGGTGGCAAAGCGGTCGGTCATCCCCGCTACATAATCGACCACAGCGTTACTGAGCGGTTCGTCGCGTAAGCGATTGACGGCCATTAGGTCGGCAGGGATTTGTTCGGGGTGGGCGATGAAATGCTTGTAGAGCAAGTCGATGATGAGCTCTACTTTGGGGTCTTCGGTTTTGGCGACTGAACCCAAATACACATGTTGGTACATGAATTCACGGAGGGTATTGGTGGCTTCGAGGACAGCGGGGCTCATGTGCAATTCCCGCACCGCAGGTGCCACTCCTTCACCGCTCGCCCACCAGTTTTGATCAATTAAATCACAAACCATTGTATTGATCCGGTCGGCATGACTCTCACCGAGTACGGCAATGGCATCGCTGGGGAGGTCGTCGGTCTTGAGTATCCCGGCGCGGAGGGCGTCATCGATATCGTGGTTTATATAGGCTACCGAATCGGCGATTTTGATGATTTGGCCTTCGAGGGTGCTCGCCACGCCCCAGGCTTTGGCACTGATGTCACGGCGCCCTTTGGAATGCATGTAGATGCCTTCACGCACTACATAGGTCAAATTCAAGCCGGCGCCGTTTTTTTCGAGGACTTCGACAATCCGGCGGCTTTGTTCGTTGTGGCGGAAGGAATGGCCGATGGCGTGGGCCAAGGCGGTCTCGCCGGCATGTCCAAATGGCGCATGCCCAATGTCGTGACCGAGGCCAATTGCCTCGACCAAGTCTTCGTTGAGGCGCAACCCCCGCGCAATGGTGCGGGCGATTTGGGTCACCTCGAGGGTGTGCGTCAAGCGGGTGCGGTAATGGTCACCTTGGGGGGCAATAAATACTTGGGTTTTGTGTTTGAGGCGTCGGAATGGCTTGGAATGCAATATGCGGTCGCGGTCACGTTGGAAGCTGGTCCGCACTGGCGATTCGACTTCTGCGTGTTCACGGATGGCGGCATCGCTTTTGGCGGCATAGGGTGACAACCACTGATGCTCGCCTTGTTCAATCCGTTGTCGTACCTGTAGATGGTGCATAATGACCTCCTTTGGACGCAACTAATGACCACATAAATAACGCTCCGGCCAGATGAAGCCCAATTAATACCGGATAATAAATCGGGTGCGCCAGTTGACTCGCAAGCTCAAGCACCACTTTATTATCAGCAAAACAAGGCACTGCGCCGGGAATCGGTAACCAGCATGATTCGACGCGCGCTGCGAGAAACGGCGAAAACAAATAGATAACCGCCATCCCGAGCAACGTGTCACGCCACAGCAAGCGCCAACCAATCAATAATCCAAACGCACTGATGAAGGGAATTGCCACCAAAACCCAACGTCGCGCCCAATCGTCATTGGGATTGCTCCCATACCACACCATGATAGAAATAATTGTACTGAGTACAATCGCCAATGCCGTAATACCGTGCGAGATCCGCTCTTGTGTCAATAGCGGTATTTCACTACTCGTAAACAGCGAACCGGTAATTGGTTGCACGGGACCGGTGGCGGGTTTGGTGGGGCCGGTGACGGGTTTGGTGGGGCCGGTGACGGGTTTGGTGGGACCGGTGACGGGTTTGGTGGGACCGGTGACGGGTTTGGTGGGACCGGTGACGGGTTTGGTGGGACCGGTGACGGGTTTGGTCGGGGGAACAATCGCATCGGTTGGCCCGGTAATCGGATTTTGTTCCTGCATAGATTCACCATTGCGCATATGACAAAAAGAAAACAGACAGCCGACAGCGGGAAGACCGCCATCGGCTGTATGATTGCCGGGCAATCAATCTGGTTTAACCGAAGTGTTTGCGGTTCTTTTCGATGTATTTGCGCATCCCTTCGGGGACGGCATCATCGGCGTAGATTGCTTCGACTGGGCATTCGGGCTCACAGGCGCCACAATCGATACATTCATCGGGGTTGATGTAGTACATATCAGACCCGTCATAAATACAATCAACTGGGCAGACCGCAACACATGAGGCATCTTTGGTGCCAATGCACGCTTCTGTAATCACATACGGCATAATTTCATCCTCCTAGTGGACAGCTACTCCACACCACATACAGATAATAGCACATATTTTATGCGGTTGTGGCAAATATCACGCAATTCCGACCTCATAGCAGATACGGCAGCGTGCCTCATACAATTCCAACCCACCCACCGCTATGACTGGTGCAGTATGGGGTGCCGCTTGCCCATTGATGAGGCGTTGCGAACGGGTCGCATACGAGCCACATTTGACACAAATGGCAAATAATTTGTCGACTTGTTCGGCGACGGCCATCAACTCTGCCACGATGGCAAATGGTTGGGCCCGGAAGTCTTGATCGAGCCCGGCCACCACCACCCGAACCCCGCGGTCGGCTAGGGCTTGGCAGCCGGCGGCGATGGCTTGCGGGTCACTTTCGAGGAATTGCACTTCGTCGATGGCAACCACTTGGGTGCCATCGGGAACGGCCGTCACAATATCAGCGATGCTCGCAACGGTAATTGCTTCGATTTTTAGGCCATTATGGCTGACCAAACTGCCGGTGCGGTAACGGGTATCGCGGCGTGGTGTAAAGGCAAGTAAGCTCTGCCGCGCCAATTGGACATGATTGAGGCGTCGGATGAGTTCTTCGGTTTTGCCACTAAACATACACCCGCAGATAACCTCGATCCGCCCACCATTGGGTAAACGTGTCATCGTGGTACCTTCGTGTATTCGCTGGATGCTTTATGGTAGCATATCGCACCGCGCTTGAAAAATTACGTCCCTTGCACGCCATCAAGTAGCGCCACTACATTGTCCCCCAGTGCTTCAATCGCATAGCCCCCTTCTTGGATGATGGCCACGGGCAGTCCTAGTTGCCGAATGCGTTGCCCTATCGCCGTATAACAGGCCCGGCTTAATTTGAATCCCCCCAACGGATCACCGGCAAAGGTATCAAACCCGGCCGACACCACCAGCGTCTGAGCCCCAAAATCACGAATCTGCTGTAAGGCCGCATCCACGACCGCGAGATACTGCGTATCGTCACAGCCAAACGCCAAAGGATAATTGTGGTTGCTCCCCAACCCTGCCCCCTCACCTTGCTCGTCGGCAAAGCCGAGGAAGTAGGGGTAGCATTCGTCGGGATGACCATGAATCGAAATAAACTGCACATCGCCGCGCCCATAAAAAATCTGTTGGGTGCCGTTGCCGTGATGGATGTCGATGTCGAGAATCGCCACTTTGCCCTGCTGGCTCAATGTCTGGGCGGCCACGGCGGCATTGTTGACATAACAGTAACCCCCACACATGTCGGTACCGGCGTGGTGGCCTGGGGGGCGGCAGCGGGCATAGGCATAGTGGGCACCGGCCTGCAATTGCAGGGCAGCGGTATAGGCCATACTAGCCGAATCGATGATGGCTTCCCACGAATGGGCGACAATCGGCGCGCTCAAATCAAAGGCATAATAGCCCGCTTCGGCCAGAGGATGGGGCGAATAGCGATGCATCCAGCGCACCGCCAAAGTGCTTGGTAGCACCGCCTCGGGGGCGCCACCGGCAGCGCACCAACGCGGATAGATGGTGGCGAGGTAGTGCAAGTAGGCTGGGTCATGGATGGCGTGCAGGATGGCGGTGGGGACGGCGGTAATGGGGGTGGTGGTGGTGTAGCCGGCGGCCTGCAAGGCGCGATCGATGATATGGGCGCGCTCGGCCGATTCAAACGGCGGAATCAATGCCCCATCATAAAACTCGTGGGGGGGCATGTGCTGGGTGTGCGCGGTGCTGGTGATGATTTGCATACACGGTGTCTCTTGCTATTGGTGCAGGATAATTATGTTCCTAGTATACAGGGAACGATTTGCGGGAGGTAATAGTGCTGATTTTGCGTAGTGTAATTGTTTGCAGATGGCACACAAATCAGGTAATGTAATAGTGCAATTTCAATGTCAACCAAATGTGATGCAGAAAGTGTGTGGCGTGCATGATTATTCGTTTTTTGACGAAGCGTTTTTTCTTGACGATATGTGTCGTATTCTTGATTTTGCTTGGGATATTTGCTGGTATATATAATTTCAATCCAAATCATACCTCTTCTGATAAAGTCGTTTTTGTTGACAATACCAACTATAGCGACGAAATCAAGCAAACCCAAAATATAGTGACAGTAGGCGTATATCCCCTCAACGTCTATCAAATCGATACCGCATCAAATACCTTTCAAATGACGGCATATGTATGGATGATTTGGCGCGGTGATGATATCGCACCCAATGAAACATTTGACATCGTGAATTTGGTGAATACATCAAGCTTTACAAAAACCGAAATAGCCGATCAAGACCTAGCTGATGGTCGTAAGTATTATTTGATGAAAATCGACGGTACGTTTTTTAAGTCATTTGACATGTCCGATTATCCGGTTGATCAACAGCAATTAACGCTGACGTTTGAAGATTCGATTGATACCTCTGATGTGGTGATATATGTGCCCGATATTGCAAACACCAAGAGTGATCAATTAGCGATTCCTGGTTGGGAATTAAAGCAAATTGTCTACACCGCATCAGAACATGCGTATCAATCAAATTTGGGATTTAGTGATGGAGACACGGTTAGCAACATAACCCAATTAGATTTTAGTATTGTCATTAATCATCCGTTTTTATTTTATTTCATGAAGTTTGTCTTTCCCCTCACGTTGATCTTACTCGCAAATTACATTGTATTTTGGATGCCGTATGCCTTTATCGAAACCAAAATTACGGTTATTGGCGGTACATTACTCAGTGTTATGTTTTTACAACAACTATATAATAATAAAATATCTAATCAACAAATTGTATTGATTGACTACTTGTATTTATTTGCCTATTTATCAACATTTTTATCGATTATCAGTAAATTTTATTTTTATCGAAAAATAGAAGATGGTTGGGGTGAATCTGAGGCAGTGATGTGGGACAAAATAATCTTTTTGGGACATTTTGTGGTGTACATGGTCATGGTGTTGGGGATTTTTTGGAAGTATCTGCAAAACTAATTACGCCAATTGATATCGCCACGGCGCGGGCGCTAGTGACGGCTACTGCCGTGCATCACAACATGTACTTTGCCGCCGAGATGACGGTATTAATTGATGCCAATCAGGCAGGGATGTTTTAGGGCAATACGGTGGTATAATCGCCTCATCCCGATTTACACATGAAAAGAGTGCAATGATGCGTTGCAAAGTCCAGATTTCGCTTGATCTCCACACCATCGAAGACGCCTTGTATGTGGCCGATATTGCCGTGCAGTGTGGCGTTGATTGGCTCGAAGCCGGCACGGGGTTGATGGTCGAGCAAGGGTTGCATGTGGTGACGGCGCTACGTGCCAAATACCCCCATCACCCGATTGTGTGTGATTTCAAGGTGTGTGATGGGGCCAGTTATTTTGCAAAAATTGCCGCGGCGGCAGGTGCCACCCACTTCGACGTGATGGCGGCGGCGCACGACGCCACCTTGCGGGCCGCCGGTGAGTCGGCGCGGCAGCTCGGTTTGACTGCCATCGCCGACACAATGTTTTGTGCCGACCAAGTGGCGGCTGCAGTGCGGGCCGAAGCGCTGGGTGTGCAGATGATTGGCTGGCATTTGGGGCTCGATCACCGCACCGAAAACCGTGGCTTACGCGCCATTGACGGCCTCGCTGACGTCCTCAAAGCGGTCAAAATTCCCGTGCAGGTGGTCGGTGGCTTGTCCATCGAAGATGCCATTACCGCCGCCAAAATGGGAGCGTCGTCGGTGGTGATTGGCGGTCCCTTGGTGCCCGTCGATCGTGGTGCACAATTGATGGCCAATTTGCGAGCGGTGGTGGCCGGTGTGCGCGCGTAATATGCGAACATTTATGCTAAAATATCCGTAATGGATTGTTGCAAACCTCCCGGTCGCTAGCGTCAAAAGGTGCCTTATGCCGCCTACTCCCCAACGTGGACTATTTGATCCTAGTCATGATGATGCGGTGCAACGTCAAGCACCGCTGGCTACCCGCATGCGTCCCAAATCGTTGGCCGACATGGTCGGTCAGCAGACGATTATCGGTGACGGGCGGATGTTGCGACGTGCCATCGAGCACGATACGCTTTTTTCGATGATATTGTGGGGACCACCGGGCTGTGGCAAAACCACCCTAGCCCGGATTATTGCCGAGCATACCCAAGCGCATTTCGAGCCATTGTCGGCAGTGACTGCGGGTGTGGCTGATTTGCGCCGGGTGGTGAGTGAAGCCCGGGATCGGTTGGGGATGTATCGCCAGCGCACGGTGTTGTTTATCGACGAGATTCATCGCTTCAACAAATCCCAACAAGATGCCGTGTTGCCCCATGTCGAAGATGGCACGGTGATTTTGATTGGCGCCACTACCGAAAACCCTTCGTTCGAAGTCAACCCCGCCTTACGTTCGCGAGCGCGGGTGTTTGTGCTCGAATCACTTGATGATACCCAGTTGGGCAATCTCATCGATCGCGCCGTGAGCGATACCGTCAATGGGTTGGCAGAGTTCCAGCCGTTGCTGGCGAATGATGCCCGTGGCTACTTGATTGATATGTCCAATGGCGATGCGCGAGTGGCGCTCAATGCCCTCGAAGTTGCCGTGACCTCCAAAACACCGGCCCTCGGTGGCAAACGCTTAATTACCGTCGACGACATGCGCGAGGCGTTGCAAAGCCGGGCTACCCGCTACGACAAAAACGGCGAATTACACTACGATGCGATTTCGGCCTTGCACAAGTCGATTCGTAGTAGTGACCCCGATGCGTCGGTCTATTGGCTGGGGCGTATGCTCGAAGGAGGCGAAGACCCGCTGTATATCGCGCGGCGTTTGATGCGCATCGCTGTCGAAGACATCGGCCTCGCCGATCCGCAAGCGATTGTGGTGGCGACTGCTATCCAGCAAACGGTGCACTTCCTCGGTCAACCTGAAGGGGATTTGGCGCTGGCCAACCTCGTGCTTTATCTGGCCCAAGCGCCCAAAAGCAACGCGGCCTATGCAGCTTACAAACAAGCGTTGGTTGATGTGGCCGAAACCCGCAATGAGCCGGTGCCGATGCACTTGCGCAACGCGCCTACGTCGTTGATGAAAGGGCTGGGCTATGGGCGAGGCTATCAATACGCCCACGACGACCCCAACGCCCAGGTCGATCAAGTGCACTTCCCCGAAAACTTGCGGGGGCGGCGCTATTACCGCCCCAGCAACCGTGGCTTTGAGGCCTCGATTGCAGAGCGCTTGGCGTGGCGTGAGTCGTTAGAGAGCGTGCAACCGGCGCCGCCCGTCGCTGATGTCGCACCGGCTGCTGCTCGCCAGCGCGGTCCGTCTGCACAATCGGATGTGCAGTATGACCCACAACAATATGCCGGCGAGGAAGCCCAAATCCCCGAGGAATTCCCTGAGGTGCCACCAGTACGCCCATCCCGCCGTAGCCGGCCATCCTAAATGAAAGTCAGTGCTATGCCCCGTCCAATTGCGTATTGGGTTTATCTGTTGTATGGGGCACTAATTTTGGTGGGATTGGTGAGTTTGGTGCGGTATCTCCCGCTCTTCTTCCCACCTGCACAGTACGACTTTCGGGCCTATTATGCGGCGGGCTATGCGGTGATTCATCAGTTGTCTATCTACGAAAAACACCTCGACTACCAGCCAGTTTTTTTATACATGCCGATTACTGCCTTGTTCTTTGTGCCATTGGCGTGGTTCTCCATGGCTACGGCATTATGGATTTGGTATGCAATCAATCTGATTGTGTGGGGGAGCTGGGTGTGGTTATTGATAACACATGTGCCACTCACGCGGCGCCAACAATTGTTGGTAATTATGACTGCCGTGGTATTACCGGCGAGTGTTGATATTATTGCACTAGGGCAGATTACGCATCTTATTATGTTGGGAATTGTGGCTGCGCTGGTATTGTTGCGTCGGGGTGCGAGTGGCTGGGCTGGGGTGATTATTGGGGTGTTGATTATCATTAAAGTGCAGTTACTCTTGCTGGCCTTGCTTTTTTTATGGCGGAAAGATGTGCGCGGAGCCTTCGCCACCGCTGCGACGGTGGGTATGGGGATTATTTTGGGCGTATGGGCGTTGGGTTGGGCAACGCTGGGGGAATGGGTCAATGCCATTCAAAATAAAGCAGTGGTCAGTGCCATATTTCCTGTCAATCAATCGTTGAGTGCGAGCATTACGCGGTTTTTTGTGCCACAACAGGTCCAAACTGCGGTACTGAGCATAGACAACGTCCAACAAATCCCCGTATATGCCATGCTGACGCCGGCATGGTTGGCGCAGTGGCTGGTGGTGAGTAGTATCATTTGTATTGGGTGGTATACCTATCAGCGGGCACGCACAATCACTGATGTCGATATGCAGGCGGCAATCGTGTTGCCAATCATGTTGCTGGTAACGCCGTTGAGTTGGGATAGTTACATGGTCTATTTGCTCTGGCCGATTGCCTTGCTGTGGACAAAGGTACGGCATACACATGATGTCATCTGGCTTACGCTGATTGTCGGCTGTATGATGGTGCATCGTTTTTGGCGGGTGCTTGTATGGCAGTCACATAGCCCACTGGTGTTGATATGGGGCTGTGTCGCGATGCTCTGTTGTTGGTGGGCAATTATTCGGATAGGTGACCACGCGTCACAAAAGAGAGCTGAATATGGCACAAATTGATATGCAGCAGGCCTTTGATTTTGGGCAACGGCGTGTCCTCATGAGTGGGGGGAGTGGGGTGCTCGGACGGAGCATGGTACGGACATTATTGGCGCACGGCGCTACCGTGGTGCTGTTGTCGCGCGATCCTGCCACGGCCTTGGCACATTTTGCTGATCTGAGTGCAGATGCCCAGGCCCGCGTGCAGTGTGTGGCGGCCGATTTGAGCGATGCCAGTCAACTCACTGCAGCCGTGGCTCAGGTGCTCGCACAGGGTCCGATTGACACGTTGATTAACGGTGCCGGCGGCAATCGCCCCCAGGCGACGACCGGCAGCCAACGTTTTTTTGATTTGCCACTGACGGCCATGCACGAAGTGGTCGACGTCAATTTGTTTAGTGCGATTCAGTTGTCGCAACTGGTCGTACCGCATTTTGTGGCGCAACAGCACGGGGTGGTGCTCAATATTTCGTCGATTAGCACGGCTCGCCCTTTGACGCGAGTGGTGACCTATTCGGCCGCCAAAGCGGGACTCGATGCCTTTACGCGTTGGCTGGCCACCCATGTGGCGCTGGAATATTCCCCTCAGATTCGGGTGAATGCGATTGCGCCGGGATTTTTTTTGACCGAACAAAATCGATTTTTGTTGATGGAATCCGACGGGCAGACATTGACCACCCGTGGTCAACAAATCCTCGCCCATACCCCCATGCAGCGCTTCGGGCACCCCGATGATTTGGTGGGGACGATGATGTGGTTGTTGTCGCCGGCGGCCGGGTTTGTGACGGGGCAGGTGATTGCGGTTGACGGCGGTTTTTCGGCATACAGTGGCGTTTAACGAAATTGCGTAGATTCGAGGCATGCCTCGAACATCAAAAAGGTGACAATGATGACCCAGACAATTCTCGATGATGGTGCCTTGACCGCAATAATCTCCCAAGGATTGACCGCCCGTAATCTGCGTGGCCAACGGGTGCTCGTACTCATTCCCGATGCGACACGCACCATGCCCATGCCCCGGTATTTCGCCATTGTGCGCCACGCCTTGCGTGAAGCGGGCGCCATGCAACAAACCTGGATGGTGGCACTGGGCACGCACCCCGCCATGGATACCGATGCCCTCAATCGCTTGCTGGGTTGTGATTTGACACAACTAGCCCACGATGAATCGGATGTTGAGGTGGTCAATCATGCCTGGCAAGACCCTGCTACCTTGGTACAAGTAGGGGTGATTGACAGCGACACGATGGCGCGGTTGAGTGGTGGCTTGAATAGCGACGCCGTGCCGGTGCGGGTGAATCGGGCCGTGTTGACCCATGACCATATTTTGATTTGCGGTCCGGTGTTCCCCCATGAAGTGGTGGGATTTTCGGGTGGCAACAAATACCTGTTCCCCGGCATTTCTGGCCCCGATGTGATTAATGCCACCCATTGGCTTGGTGCGCTGCTCACGTCGTATGCCATCATTGGCACCGCCAACACGGCAGTACGTGCGGTGATTGACTATGCCGCTGCCTTGATTCCTACGCCACGATTTGCGATTTGTGCGGTGGTGACCCCGGCTGGCGTGCATGGGACTTTTGTGGATAATCCTGAAGCGGCTTGGGCGGCGGCGGCTGAGTTGTCGGCCCAAATCCATGTGCGCTGGCTCGAAAAACCCGTCCAGCGCGTGATTGCCGTGTTGCCCAGCATGTACGACGAGCTGTGGGTTGGCTCCAAGGGCATGTACAAAAGTGAACCGGTGGTGGCTGATGGTGGTGAAGTGGTGATTTATGCCCCCCACCTGCACGAAGTGAGTGTGGTGCATGGCAAATCGATACGCGAGATTGGCTATCATGTGCGTGATTACTTCCTCGGGCAATGGGACAAATTCGCCCACGTGCCCAAAGGGGTAATTGCCCATTCCACTCATCTGCGCGGGGTGGGCACGTGGCACGACGGCATCGAGCGCCCGCGGATTACCGTCACCTTGGCCACCGGGATTTCACGCGAGGAATGTCAACAACTCAATCTCAATTACGCCGATTACCGCACCATTGACCCGCAACGTTTGGCCGCCGGCGATGATAGCGAATGCTTGGTCATCCCACGGGCGGGGGAGTTTTTGTATCGTTTACGCGAGCGCTAAAGCGGCACACTCATCTTGACACCGGAGACAGCCGTGCAGGGCGATATCGTCGTGCACGGCATGAATGGCCGTGGCGGCGTCCCAATAAAAATGAGTCTCACCAATTAATACATCAACCCCTAAGCGATCCAGCATCGCACGCACTACGGGCTGAACTCCTGCCAGCAGCACTTGACCATTGCGGCTCTGGAATTCGCTGATGAGCTGGCGGAGTACTTCAGCACCCATCACGTCGATCATGGGTACTCCCCGCATACTCAAAATAAGGGTATGGCAATCGGGTTGCTGTTGCAGTGCACTGCGCATGGCTGCGGCATTGCCAAAAAAGAGTGCTCCATTGACATAGGCCACCCGCACCCCCGCACAGGCAACGGCAAAACGGGCATTGGGCAGGCGTGTGGGATCAACCGGCACCACCGTCACCGAGGCGGCATCGGCTTCGAGGCGTAGGTGGATGATGGCCGAGACGGCTAGTCCAATCAAAATCGCCTGGGTCAAATCAAGTGCCGCCGTGGCCAGCATCGTCACCACCACGCCTGCGACGGCGTGTTTGAGACGAGCGTGCCCATAACGGATGAGTGTGGGCCAGTCGCACATGTGCCAGGCTGTCCACAACAACACACCGGCTAAGCAAGCGAGTGGTACATAGGCGATGATGCTGCCGAGAAACAAGACACTCAGCATTAATGCCACCGAATGAAAAATACTAGTCAAGCGGGTGTGGGCGCCACTGCGGATAGCCACTGCCGTGCGCGAAATCGCCGCACTCGACGGCACCCCACCAAACCACGGCACCACCATGTTGGCGCCCCCTTGGGCAAGTAACTCTTGGTCGGGGTCAAACGCCTTGCCACTCATGGCGGCTCCTGCCGTGCCCGTCATTAGGCTTTCGATGGCGGCAAGGGCGGCAATTGATACCCCGGCGCTGACGATGTCGCTTAGTTTTTGCCAAGGGATTGCGCTCCAATTGAGGTGGTCCGCCAACAAAATCGTCGCCGGCAAGGTGCCAATCCGCACTACATCCCAGCCCAACCACCAACTTATCGCCGTCATGATAATCATGGCGCCGAGGGCATCGGGGATTTTGGGGATGTAGTGGTGGAATACCCAAATCAGCACCATTGTCGCCAGCGTACAAATCAACGCC
>CAISXI010000303.1 GCA_903889425.1 uncultured Roseiflexaceae bacterium
GCTTTGAGGTTGTGCACCACCACCGAGTCGTGCTCTGCGATGCGGTCGGCATAGATGGGTGAACCGCTGGTAAAGCGCAAGCCTTTGGCGGCGGTGAGGTCTTTGTGGACGATGGGAATACCCGCCAGCGGCCCCAAATCGACCCCGCGGGCCAACAAGGCATCGATATGACCGGCATGCGCCATGGCCCCCTCGGCATCCAGGGTAATGATGGCGTTGACGGCCGGGTTGGTGCGGGCGATTTGGTCAAGGTGGGCGCTGAGCAGCTCTTGGGCCGAAATCTGGCCACTGACAATCGCGGCTCGTTGTTGACGCGCCGTAGCAAAGACTATTTCGTGCATTAGACATCCCCTACAAAGCGCTGAGCGGCATCGAATTCACGGCGGGCTTGAGCCCGCATCTCGTCATCACATAGCACATCGATGGCCGTCATCGCCATGGCGACGGCCCCGTCGACAATGGCTTGATGACCTTTGGCGGTAATCGTGGCATCGGCGACCGCAGTAGAATGCCAACCCGCTTCGGTGCCACAAATCTCGAGGTAGGCACAAATCGCTGGCACATGATGACTCACGTTGCCGAGATCGGTCGAGCCGGCACCGGAGCGGGCTTGGGGCTTATTCACGTCGCGCCCCACGCTTTTTAAATTTGCCGCAAATGCCTGCCCCAAGGCCTGATTGGGCACCATATTGAGGTAAGCGGGCATATATTCGTGCCACTCGACGGTACAGCCCGTCGCCAAGGCACCGGCTTCAGCACAGGCGATGACTCGTTTGAACAACTCTTCGGCATAAGCGATATCAGCGGCCCGGATGCGGAAACGCGCGGCCGTCATGGCCGGAATCACGTTGGGGGCGGTACCGCCGTGGGTGATGATGCCGTGGATGCGGGCATCGCCACGAATCTGCTGGCGGAGCAAACCCACACTCGAAAACATCACAATTAAGGCGTCGAGGGCATTGACCCCTTCGTGAGGGTTGGCGGCAGCATGGGCTGATTTACCGCGGAAGGTCAGTTCGAGGCCTTTGGCGACGAGTGACGAATCGTAATCGATGCGGTCTTCGGTCATGGGGTGAATCATGATGGCGGCATCGAGGTTGTCGAAGTGACCAGCCCGAATCATGTGGATTTTGCCGCCGGCATTGGGTACGGCAGATTCTTCGGCGGGGGTGCCCAGCAACACCACGCTCCCCGGCAAGCGGTGGGTGACGCGGGCCAGCCCCATGGCGGCACCGAGGGCGGCAGTGGCGATAATGTTGTGGCCACACCCTTGGCCTACCTCGGGCAAGGCGTCGTATTCGGCAATAATAGCGATGCGCGGGCCGGGTTTGCCACCGGGCAGATCAGCAACGAAGGCGGTAGGCATGCCGGCGACACCCCGTTGGATGGTGGCGCCGTATTCTGCCATCACATCGGTAAGTTTTTCTGAGGCTTGGAACTCTTGCAAACCGAGTTCGGGGTTGTGGTACATCCAATCGCTGATACCGATGAGCGTAGCGAGGTTTTGTTCGATTTCACGGCGGACGAGGTCTTTAAGTTCGGTGCGCAAATCTGTCATGACATCCCCTCAGATAAACGGTGTTAGTAATATATTACCGTGAATTCCGCAACAATTGGGAAATCCGGGGCAGTATCACACATTTTATGATAAAAACAGGTGCTGGCAATGGCGAAGTGCCCATTCGCCCACCAAAATCGCCTCGGCGGCATCATGCCGGAGCTGATTGAAGTGGTTGGGGGCTTGGGCGTCGGCGATGGTTTGGGCGGCGTGTTGTTGGGCGGCACGTTTGGCTTGGCTGCCACTGCGTTGCTCACGGGCATAGAGCAAATCTTGGCGCCAGCGCTCGGCGGGAATTTGACAGTAAGGGATACGGTGGAAGTCAGCGGCTTTTTGCCATGGCTCAGCCACCGAACCACCACCTTCGACGACCACCAAGGCCAAATCGGGTTGGGCGGCGATCAAGGTGGCGGCGCCACGGCGTAACCGTGCTAGGGCGCCATAATTATGGGAACGATACCATTGTAAAGTAGCGGTGGGAATGTCAAATAAGGCATAACCAACACGCAAACCGGCATCTACTGCAAGGATATACATATATCAGGTGCTTTTCAGAAATAGCTGACACAAATCACGACAAACCCAACTCATCTATGCTATACTATAACAGAATGTTCGGCACGGCTCGTACGTGCCCGTCTTCGATAGGTTTTGTTTGTCAAAGTGGGTATCCCCCACTTTTCGTATTCTTAAACGGATTCACGAGGGTGACCAGATGAGAACTGAATTTTTCGCAGCCATCTCAGCCATAGCAGCCGAGCGCGGGATTCCCCGCGAGCGCATCATCGAGCAAGTCGAAAAGGCCCTTGCGGCTGCGTATCGACGTTCACTCGGCGACCGTCCTCCAGTAATGGATGTGCGTGTCGAAATCGACCCCGTCAAAGGTGACCCCCACGTCTACTCCGAGCTGTTGGTGGTCGACGAAGTCGAAGACCCGCGGTTCGAGATTAGTATTGAAGACGCCCGCAAAGTCGACCCGAGCATTCAACAGCTCGACAAGATTATGGTCGAAACCACGCCCCGCGATTTTGGTCGGATTGCCGCCCAAACGGCCAAGCAAGTGATTTTGCAAGGCATCCGCGATGTGGAGCGCGACAACGTGTATGTCGAATTCAACGAACGGCGTGGCGAACTGATGATTGGCCAAGTCCAGCGCAATGTCAATGGCAACATTATCATTGATTTGGGCAAGGCTGAGGCGATTTTGCCCAAAGATCAACAGGTAGCCAGTGATAATTATCGACCGGGGACACGGCTCAAGGTGATTTTGAAAGATATTCGCCGTGAAGATCGTGGCACACGTTTGGTGGTATCACGTACCGAAGTTGATTTGATTCGGCGGATTTTCGAGATGGAAGTCCCCGAGATTTTGGCCGGTACCGTCGAAATCAAAAGCATTTCACGCGAGCCCGGGATTCGCACCAAATGTGCCGTGGCAGCCCGCCAAGAGGGTATCGACCCTGTAGGCGCCTGTGTGGGCATCCGCGGTGTGCGTATCCAAAACATCGTCAACGAATTGAACGGTGAAAAAATCGACGTGGTGCAATGGTCACCCGACATCAAAGAATTCATCGCCAATGCCTTGTCGCCGGCCCAAGTCGTCGAAGTACGCATCCTCGAGCTCGAAAAAGCCGTGGTGATTGTGCCTGACAAGCAATTGTCATTGGCCATCGGCAAAGAAGGCCAAAACGTCCGTTTGGCAGCCAAGCTAACCAAATGGAAGATTGACATCAAGAGTTCTAGCACGCTGATGGACGAAGTACGCGAAGCGAGCGATGCCCGCCAAGCAGCCGACACCGAAAGCATGCTCCTCGATATTGCCCTTACCAACGCCAAAGTCGAAGACCGGTTGGTGTCAGCTAAAGCGATGATTGTGTATCGCGATGTCGAGTATGGACCGGTAGGGAATGAGCACGTCGGACAGCTGTTGCAAATTCGTGCCACCCCCTACAAATTGTTTTTGTATGCCAATGACCGCTTGATTGCGTCATATATGATTCCTGATGACGATGACATCGATTATTCCGTTGGCAATGAATGAGTCATACCGTGACACGTCCAAAGCACATCCCCCAACGCATCTGTATCGTCTGTCGTAGTGTTAACCCCAAACGGGGTTTGGTACGACTGGTGCGCACTGCCACAGGGGGAGTTCACATCGACGTCACCGGGAAGCAAAATGGTCGTGGAGCGTATGTCTGTCAGCAGGTAACCTGTTGGCATACCTTGGTGGAACGCAACATCATTGTGGGCGCATTGCGTCTCACCACACTAACAGAAGAGGATCGGGCAGCACTTGTGTCCTTTGCACGGACAATCGATACATCAGCGTAATGTCGTCGCATACGTCATTACCTGTCGCTACGCCCTGATGGAGGATATACATGCAAAAGTTCGCCCGTTCATTATTCATGTTGCATTTTTTTGCGAGCAGTGACGAAAAATCCCAAGGTGGCGCTGCTGGTGAAGAAAAAGAACCAATCAAACGTGCCCCAGCAGACCCAGCCACTGCGCGTCCTGCCGGTGATCGCCCCCAAGGCGACCGCCCTCCCCGTCCCGCTGGTGACCGCCCCTACACCCCACGTCCCCAAGGCGATCGCCCTGCTGGCGACCGGCCTTACACCCCACGTCCTCAAGGTGACCGCCCCGTAGGCGATCGCCCTGCTGGCGACCGGCCTTATACCCCACGCCCTCAAGGCGACCGCCCTCCCGGTGACCGCCCTTATACCCCACGCCCTCAAGGCGACCGCCCTCCCGGTGACCGGCCCTATACACCACGTCCTCAAGGCGACCGCCCTCCCGGCGATCGGCCCTATACCCCCCGTCCTGCAGGCGACCGCCCTCCCGGCGACCGGCCCTATACCCCACGTCC
>CAISXI010000304.1 GCA_903889425.1 uncultured Roseiflexaceae bacterium
CAACGGTGTTCTGACGACCCTCTGGAGAGCCACTCGGCACCGACGGAGCAACCTGCCACCCGCAGGGCACCTCTCAGGTCACAGGACAGAGCATTAGGCACCGCGAGCGCATTCGTGCGTATCAAGAGGTGACTATGTCCTACGAGTCGGCATTTTTTATGCCCAAAACACCCCCCATCAATCGGCACTTCCCACCCCGTTGCACCCAACGGGGCCAGTGGCGTGCCCTGAGGAGTTGCAAATGAGTGAACAATTGTTGCGCACGGTACTCCACGGCGAGCACCTGCGCCTCAACGCCCGCATGGTCGAGTTCGGCGGCTGGGATATGCCGGTACAGTACACCGGTATCATCGACGAGCATCGGGCGGTACGCGAGCGTGCCGGTCTGTTTGACGTCAGTCACATGGGCGAATTCTGGGTCGAAGGCCCAGATGCCTTGGCGTTTTTGCAACATGTCACCACCGCCGACGTCAGTCAATTGGCTATCGGTCACGCCGGCTACGCCTTGTTTTGTCGCCCCGATGGTGGCGTGGTTGATGACCTGTTTATCTATCGGCTCGGCGAGCAACGCTACCTGCTGGTAGTCAATGCCTCGAACATCGCCAAAGATTGGCAGTGGATCCAGCCATTCGCCAGCAATTTCGCTGTCACCCTCGGCGACGCCTCGCCGGTCACCGCCCTAATGGCGCTCCAAGGCCCTGGCGCCGAAGCAGTGCTGGCCAGCCTGATTGGCGATGTAGCCGTCACCTTGCCCTTCCACGGTGTCGTCGAAACCACCTTGCTCGGGCAATCCGTCGTTATTGCCCGCACTGGCTACACCGGCGAAGATGGCTTCGAGGTTTTTTGTACCAATGACCACGCCGTAGCCATTTGGCAAGCGCTCCTGGCCGCCGGCGCCACCCCGTGTGGACTGGGCGCTCGTGACAGCCTGCGCTTCGAGCCTTGTTTGGCGTTGTATGGCCACGAACTGGCCGACGACATCAACCCCTACGAAGCCCGCCTCGGCTGGGCCGTCAAACTGAGCAAAGGCGAATTTGTGGGCAGCGCCGCCCTCAATGACCTCAAAAGCAACTACACCCGCCGCCTAGTGGCGTTTGAAGTAACGGGCAAAGGCATCGCCCGTGGTGGCTATGCCGTACACGACACCACCGGCAACCCCATCGGGGAGGTTACCACCGGCATGCCCTCACCCACCTTTGGCAAACCACTGGGGATTGCCTTGATTGCCCGCGCTGAAGCCAGCGAAGGCAACCAGATCGATATCATCGTGCGCGACAAACCGGTCCGCGCAGTCATTGTCAAATATCCGTTTTATCAGAGCCGCTACAAGAAGTAAGGAGCATCCCCATGTCATTCAAGACACCCGCCAACCTGCAGTATTTGTCCTCACACGAATGGATTTTGATTGATGGCGATACCGCCACCGTGGGGATTACCGATTACGCCCAAGATGCCCTCGGCGACGTGGTGTATGTGGACTTGCCCGACGTCGGCACGACCTTTGCCGCCGGTGCCGAATTCGGCGTCGCCGAGTCGGTCAAAGCGTCGTCAGAGCTCTATTTGCCGGCAGCCGGCGAAGTCATCGCCGTCAACGGCGACGTCAGCCAGCGGACTGATTTGGTCAATACCGACCCCTACGGCAAGGGCTGGTTGGTGCGCATCAAGTTGAGCGGCGACAAAGCACCCTTGCTCGACGCTGCGGCCTATACCGCATTGGTTGATTCGATTAAACATTAATTTTTGCACTGCGTCGACGTAAAGGATTTGCATGTCACACTATATTTCGATTACCGCAGGCGAGCGCGCCGAGATGCTCAAGGCAATTGGCGTTGATAATATCACGGCATTGTTTGAGGCCATTCCCAGCGCCGTGCGCTTCCCGCCACTAAACCTGCCCAAAGCCTTGTCTGAACCCGAGATCCGTCGTGAGCTGACCCGGCTGTCGAATCAGACCGCCGGCGCCCACACCCACAGCATGTTCCTCGGAGCCGGCGCCTACAATCACTTTGTGCCCAGCGCGGTCGATCAGATTTTGCGCCGCTCAGAGTTTTATACGGCCTACACCCCCTATCAACCCGAAGTCAGCCAAGGCACCTTGCAGGCAATTTTTGAATATCAAAGCCTGATGTGTGCCTTGACCGGCATGGACGTCGCCAATGCCTCACACTACGACGGGGCCTCGGCCCTCGCCGAAGCCGCCGTGATGTCCGTCAATGTGCTGCGTAATCGCCGCAAAATCGTCATCTCCCCCAGCATGCACCCCCACTACCGCCGGGTCATCCGCACCTTGTTGGTAGGCAGTGGCATCGAGGTGGTCGGTGATGAAAACCCCACCGCGACCCTGGCTGACGTGATGCAGTTAGTGGACAATCAGACGGCGGCGGTGATGATCCAAAGCCCCGACTTTTTTGGCACCATGCATGACCTCAAAGCCATCGCCGATGCCACCCATGCCGCCGGGGCGTTGTTTGTACATCACTTTGACCCCATCGCCTTGGCACTGTTCCAGACCCCCAACGACGTGGGCGCCGATATCGGCACCGCCGAAGGGCAACCGCTGGGCATCGGCCTCAACTTTGGCGGCCCGTACTTGGGGATTTTCACTACACGCAAACAATTCGTCCACAAAATCGCCGGCCGCATCGTCGGTTTGACCCGTGACGTCGATAACGCCATGGCCTATGTGATGACCTTGCGGGCCCGCGAACAAGACATCCGCCGCGAACGCGCCACCAGCAATATTTGTACCAATCAGGCCTTGATGGCACTGGCTGCCGCCGTCTATATGTCGTTGATGGGGCGCCAAGGATTACGTCAAGTCGCCAATCTGACCTACCAACACACGCACTACGCCGCCCAGCAAATCGGGCAGGTGAGTGGCTATCAGGTGGTCGACAACGGGCCGTTCTTCCGCGAATTTGTGGTGAAATGCCCCAAACCGGTGGCACAGCTCAATCGGTCATTGGCCGAAGCCGGCATCATCGGCGGCTACGATTTGGGTCAAGACTACGCCCATTTGGCCAACCACATGCTCGTCGCTGTCACCGAAATGAACGACCGGAGCGAAATCGACCATTTGGTCAGCACCCTCGCCGCCCTGCGCTAACAAAGGACTCACCACCGTCATGATGACGCTTGCCACCATCCAACAGCTCATCCCCGAGCAGCAGATTGCGCGTTACGACGCGCATCAGCACCGCGCAACCTGCGCCGATGGCACAGTGCTAGCGGTCTGGCATTATCGCCAGCCCCGCCAAGCCGCCACCGTCGTAGCCGCCACGCAATTGTGTGCGGCCGAGGATGTCGCACCCCGCGTATGGGGCGCCGATGTGGCGGGGAAACTGGGTGGCACGCCGTGTGTGGTGGTGACGGCACCCCAAGAACAATTGTTGGCGACACTGGCGGAGCGCCTCAGTCATACCCAGCTCCACCAATTAGGGCAACAGTTGGGGCAGATTGTAGCGCGCATCCACGGCATTCCCGTGGCCCACTACGGCAGCCTCAATGGTGACGACGTCGCCCCTGACGCCCGCACGGCACTCTGGCAACGGATTAGCCAGGCCGGGCAACAGCTGGAAGTGGCCCAAATCGCCACTGCCAGTGCCATCGCCGCGGTTTGCCAGCAACTGATGGCCGTGCCCATGAGCACCCCACCCAGCGCCGTGTTGGTGTGTGGTGACATCGACCCTGAGTCGATTTGGGTCACCAAAAGCGGTAGCAATTACCGCATCAGCATGCTTAGTTCGTGGAGCGCTGCCCGTGGAAGCTGGCCTGGAAGCGAACATGTGCGGGTGCTGGCCAATTTTGCGGCCGAGCAATGGTTTTCGTTGCGGGTCGGCTATGGCGAAGCCTATGACGAAGCCGCCCCGCTGGCCTACAACCACGTGCGCGAAAGCGCCGTGCTGGCCGAACGCCTAGGATTACTGATGAGCCAGGCGGCCAATGCGGCCAGCCGGGGCGACCGTGACCGCGCCAGTCAACATTGGAATGTACTCCAGCGCTGGTGCGCCCAACTCCAACCCGAAACGATTTTTTCTGATACAAAGGATGCGTCACCGCATGAACAATAATTTCGAACCACCTATTTTTGAGCTGGCCGCACCCGGGCGCATCGGCGTCAGCCTGCCCGAGTGCGACGTGCCCACCACCGCCCTGCCTGCCCACCTGTTGCGCAGTGATGAGCTCAACGAATTGCCCGAATTGAGCGAAACCCAAGTAATTCGCCACTTCACCCGCATTTCGCAACGCAACATGTGTATCGACACCACCATGTACCCGTTGGGATCGTGCACCATGAAGTACAACCCCAAAATCCACGAAGAAGCGGCCCGCATGCCCGGCTTTGCCAACGCCCACCCGCTTCAACCGGCCTATATGTCACAAGGCGTGTTGCGCTTGATGTACGAATTGCAACGCGATTTGGGCGAAATTTCGGGATTTGACGCGGTGTCGCTCCAACCCGCAGCCGGCGCCCAAGGCGAACTCACCGGGATTTTGGTGTTCAAAGCGTATCACGCCGACCGCGGCGACCATGCCCGCACCGAAATCTTGGTGCCCGATGCCGCCCACGGCACCAACCCCGCTACCGCCGCCATGGTGGGCTACAAAGTGGTCGAAGTCAAAAGTGACGAGCGTGGCAATGTCGACATTGCCGACCTCAAGACCAAGATCTCGCCCCGTACCGCCGGCATGATGCTCACCAACCCCAACACCGTCGGGTTGTTCGAAGAACAAATCGAAGAAGTCTGTGCCTTGGTGCATGCCGCGGGTGGCTTGATGTACGGCGACGGCGCCAACTTCAATGCCATTTTGGGGATTGTCAAGCCCGGCCAAGTCGGTTTTGACTTCATGCACTATAACCTGCACAAAACCTTCACCACCCCTCACGGTGGTGGCGGCCCCGGCTCGGGTGCCGTCGGTTGTACGGCCGCCTTGGCGCCGTTTTTGCCAGCCCCCTACGCCGCCAAAGTAGGCGACAGCTACGACTGGCAAGCGCCCGCCAAAAGCATTGGCCAAGTCAAAGCGTTTTGGGGCAACTTTGGCATGTTGGTGCGGGCCTGGACCTACATCCGCATGCTAGGTGGCTTTGGCTTGCGCGAAGTCAGCGAAACCGCCGTACTCAACGCCAACTACATCCAAGCCCAG
>CAISXI010000305.1 GCA_903889425.1 uncultured Roseiflexaceae bacterium
AATGATTCGTACCACAACACCTGGGTTTGCATGTAGGTATCGACATAGTCACTGAGATAGCTCGGCGCCACCTGATTAGCGAGCACACCCGCCCGACAACACAAGCCACCACGAAAGCCTACCGCCGAGGTCACTGCATCATTAGCTTGGAGCAACCGTGCACTCGGTGAACGTAACCCCAGTACATGCTCTTGGTTACCCGACATCATCACGTGGCACGACAACGGGTCACCTTCGTACTGCATCAGCGCCGCTGCCTGGTATTCGCTCATGCCCGCCCGCGTGCCCCGCACCACCCGATCGACGGCCAAAGCCGCCCGTTGGGCGCCCCAGCTAAACAAGGCGATTTGGGGGGCGTCGTTTTGTGAGCGGAGTCCATGCACTGGATGGCTCATACAATGCGTCACATCACGCAAGCTACACACACCATCACAGGCCGCCTTGATGGCGCTGAGCAGCATGGCGGGTACATAGGCCGGCTGATCGTCGTCTTGTTCGTTGGGTTCGAGGTACTTCCAACCCACCACGCCGATTTTTTGACCAGCAGCCAAACCAATGGTGCGCAATACCGCACTCAAACGCGGGAAGCGACTACGATCTTGGCCCATCAATCCCAGACTCTGACTCAAATGCACGTCATAGCTAGTACCCAGCATCGGCACATAGCCAAGCCCTTCATTGCCCACAATCACGGCGTTTTTGGGGCCGAGCACGAGGATGGCTTCTTCGAAGCGGGTATCGAAATTACTTAAAAAGGTGATGTCGGCGACGTGTTCACGGTCGCCATAGACGACGACCCAATCACAGCCAGCAGCTGCTTTGAGGGCGGCAATGCGGGATTCATACGTGGCAGCAACGAGCGCAGGGGGTGGTTGTTGCAAAAGATACGTAGGCATCGGGCGATAATGTAACATCAATGTTCCTCATGGCTAAATGAATAGCTGTATTATAAACGTGAATTCACTATTGATGCCCACAATACCAAAACAACTGCGTTAATGATCGTATAATTGATCACTAACGCAGTTGACAATGAGTAAACTATTTATCAAAAACCTAATTACCCGCTGGTGCTGCAGTCATCATTTGAACAACTGTAGAAATCCAAGCATAAGCTGCTGAACTGAAAAACAACGTAACAATAATCTTCCACATTAATGTACGACTGCTCTTCCACATACCGTAAATCCCAAGAGGTGGCACAACTACCAACCACACGGCAATCCACAACGTTTTTTCATACCAAGGTGTCACAATAGTCATCGCATGCGCTCCTTATAAAATTAATTTGAAAACTCATTGCAAAATATTATAATTGTAATAAAACAGATTTGTCAACTCGTTAATATTATTATGTATAACGAAAGCTTTTATGTAAATCGACACAACGCATAATTCTGTTGTCACATCGATGCCAGCACCGCCCTAAACCGCATCAGCATCCGCCTGCACCAGCAACCGTGGCGAGCGCACATCCATGATGACCAAACTTATATCGATTAACTGAGCC
Source organism: uncultured Roseiflexaceae bacterium (assembly GCA_903889425.1). Taxonomy (GTDB): domain Bacteria; phylum Chloroflexota; class Chloroflexia; order Chloroflexales; family Roseiflexaceae; genus UBA965. The sequence continues at coordinate 1,511 of CAISXI010000305.1, forward strand.
AAAACCCCAGACGCAACGACGATTTTCACTACCTACATATGCCAACACCAACCTATCATGTCGATACCACGCAACCGGTCGATTTAGTGACGCTGACGCAGTGGATTCATACCCTCACCGAATCACCCACTCGGTGATTATTACGAAATCACAACGGATTGCGCTATCGCAACCAACTCCATACTCAAAAAGATAATGGTATAGTGCTAGCAATCGGATTACACGAGGAGTATTTTCATGCCACAATTTCGTTGGAACACCACTGACGCCACAGCCATGGCAGCCCTTGATGGACTGGTCTATCGTAGCAGGCTGCTGGGGAGTGACCGCACCGTCGTCAACATTTATGGGGGCAACACCAGCGCCAAAACCATGGAAGTCGATCATGCCGGGCGCCCCGTCCAAGTCCTGTGGGTCAAAGGGTCGGGCAGTGACGTCGCCAGCATCGGCGAATCTGGCTTTGCCGCCTTGCGCATGCCCGATATTGCCCCGTTGATGGCCCGTGACGAAATGAACGACGAAGCGATGGTAGCCTACCTCAACCGCAGTGTGTTTTTGCCAGACCGCCCCCGCCAATCCATCGAAACGCTTTTGCACGCCTTTATCCCTGCCGCCCACGTCGACCACACCCACCCCGACGCCGTCATCAGCCTGGCCTGTGCTGCCGATGGCCGCGCCCTGTGTGAGCGCTTGTGGGGCAAACGCATGGTGTGGGTCGACTATATCCGGCCTGGCTTTACCCTGAGCAAACAAATCGGCGAAGGGGTGCGTGACAACCCGGCTGCCGACCTGGTGGTGATGGGCAAACACGGCGTCACGGTGTGGGCCGATAGTAGTGCCGATTGTTATGCCCAGAGCATCAAAGTGATTGGCGAAGCCGAAGAGTTCATCACCCAGACCCGCAACGGCCGCCGGATTTTTGCCGGTGCTGCGGTGCCCGCCCTCGATGAGGCCAGCCAAACTGCCACTTGGAACGCCATTCTGCCCACGTTGCGCGGTGCCTTGAGCCAACAAGGCAGTCAGATTTTGCAGATCGACAGTGACCCCACTGCCCTCGCATTCATCGGTAGCGAAGGTGCCGCCCAATTTACCCAAATTGGCGCCGCCTGTCCCGACCACTTGGTGCACACCAAACGCTTACCGTTGTTTGTCGATTGGCAACCGAGCCAAGGAAATGATGCGCTCATAAAAGCCGTCACTACCGGCGTAGCCCAATACGCCAACGACTACCGGGCCTACTTCGAAGCCCACAAAGTGGCCGACGACGTGATAATGAACCCCTACCCGCGTATCATCCTCATCCCCGGGTTGGGGGTGGTGACCGCCGGCGCCGACGCTCAAGCCGCCGATGTCAGCAATCAGCTCTACCACCGCGCTATCGCCGTGATTGGCGGCAGCATGGCCGTAGGTGAGTACACCAGCCTTAGTGCGGCCGAGGCCTTTGCCATCGAGTATTGGCCACTCGAGCAGTACAAATTAAAACTGAAACCGGCCCCCCGTGAATTGGCGGGTAAAGTGGCAATTGTCACCGGGGCCGCCAGTGGCATCGGCCGGGCCACTGCCCGCCGCTTAGCCGCAGATGGCGCTCATATTGCGATTTTTGACATTAATATCGCCGGAGCCGAAGCAGTCGCCAAAGAACTCAACGACAGCTACAAAATGCGCCGCGCCATCGCCGTCCACTGCGATGTCACCAGCGAAGAGGCCGTCATCGCCGCCATGAACCACGTGGTGCGGGCCTTTGGGGGCGTCGACATCGTCGTCAACAACGCCGGCTTTGCCATCGCCAAACCGGTCACCGAGACCACCGTGGCCGACTGGGACAAAATGCTCAATGTGCTGGGCAAAGGCTACTTCCTGATCTCACGCGAGGCCTTCAAGATCTGGCAACAACAAAAAATCGGCGGCTCACTCATCGTCATCGCCAGCAAAAACAGCGTCATGGCCAGCAAGGGTAATGTGGCCTACAGCGCCGCCAAAGCTGCCGAGCTCCACATGGCCCGTTGTCTCGCCGAAGAAGGCGGTGCGATTGGCATCCGTGTCAACACCGTACTCCCCGACGCCGTCCTCGAAGGCAGCGGCATCTGGGATGCCGGCTGGCGGGCTGCCCGAGCCGCCGGCTATGGCATCAAACCCGAAGAGCTCGAAGATTTCTACAAAGCCCGCACCGTCCTCAAAATCAACGTGCGCCCCGAAGACATCGCCGAAGCCGTCAGCTTTTTTGCCGGCCCCCGGGCGAGCCGTACCACCGGTGGCATGCTGACCGTTGATGGCGGGGTAGCTGCCGCCTATGCCCGCTAATTCTTAACAAAATTACCGACAACACCCCTCCCTGCATGTGCAATGACATGTAGGGAGGGGTGACAATTTCATTACATTATTTTGTATCAATTTTGTTATTTTCTTTGCTATGTTGATGCGCGCTAGTACAATTACACATCTATTTCTCGATTAATTTCTTCGATAAACTATATTACATAGAAATGTATATAGATTTGTTGTGTTTTTACATAATTAAATTTATTTATCAAAACTAATTATTTGTTCATTTTTAATATTATCAATACACATCATTTACCCCACAAAAAAAGTTACTGTTGGGTGTGCTACTATGTAAATTCTTATAATTATGTAAATTCTTATAATAATTGGTGTATCAGGGGCACATATGCGACAGATTATTGGGCAAAAAACACAATTCGTAATAGGTATCATATGCGTCGGGATATTGATATTGATGGGGCTATTACTCAGTTCTACTCATGTCACAGCAGCGACTATTGCCACAGCGACACCGCAAGCGCAGCTACGTGCGCCCCGCGCATTGACGCCCACTGCTACTGGTGTACCCACTACGAGTAACCCGACGATTAATACGGCCAATGGAGCAGGGCGGATATTTTCGAATGTATCATTCGAAAACTATGATTCAGCCTGTGTGAATGGTAACAATAATTGGTCATATCTTCGTCAAGAACATATGCGTGGCTGGTATACTGCCCATCCAGCGGTACAAGAACGATGTAATAACGGAAATGTGTTTGGTATTGTTGCACGAGTCATCGAGCTGAATCGTGTTGATGGACGGGTACCCGATGGCCTACAGTATGCATCACTTAACGCAGACGTGGCGTCATTTTTATATCAAAAAATCTGCGTCGCCAACAACGACATCATTTCATTTGAGTTTTATCACAACGGTGGGGGATCAAACCGCACCGACATTGCCTCATTCCGCTTCGGTATACCCTCGGGATTGCCATCAGGCTCGGTTGCTGCTAATTCATATGATCGCGAAGTCATCCGCGTTAGTACCACCATTAATAGCAATCTCAGTGCCACCAACGCTAGTGCCACCACCCCGAGTGGCAGTAGCAATATTACTGCCCAACTCATCAATGCCTGGGGGGTCTATAGCGGCATCCATACCCTTCCAAATACCGGCTGGAATGGGGTACGTAATATCGGCTTTTTTGGGATTCAGTCAATCGGTCCTGGGGCTGGTAATTTGCTCGACAAAATCACCCTCGGGATTGCACCCTTCGTTGACATGGGCACGTCGCGCGATCGCACTGCCATCGAAGGCAGTAACCCCACCGCCCTCAACATCCGTATCAATGGTCGAGTGACTGCCAATACCAAAATCGCCTTGCGCCGTAATCCGCTCAACCCGGGGCCAGCAGTAAGTGATAGCGACTTTACTATTGGCACGATTACCGCCGGTGCCTTCGGCAATACCACCTTTACCCACACCACCGGCTCAGATGTCTGGTTAATTAGTGTCCCTGCGGGTGATTATGACGGTGGGATTATTCCTGCCAATAATGTGGGCGGGCTCACCATCCCCCTCAATTTCATCTACGACCAAGTCGCTGAAAGCACTGAATGGGCCTATTTTGAACTAGCTGCTCCGACCAAAGAAGGCTCTAGCCCCTACTTTAATAGTAGCTATGCCGTCACGGGCGGTAATTGGGATTTAACTGATCCTACCTGCGACAATTCATTCAAAAACGGTGTGGTCTACTCGATTACCGACCTCGGTCCCACCCCTACCCCCACCAAGACCCCCACCAAGACCTACACGCCGTCCCAAACGTTCACCAAAACACCAACAAATACATCGACCAATACCCCAACCAAGACTTATACCTATACCCCCACCAACACCGCTACGCCTACCAACACCGCTACGCCCACCAATACCAGCACCAACACACCGACCAATACGGCTACGAAAACGCCCACGAAAACGGCTACAAACACCTATACCCCCACGAACACCAATACCCCTACAATCACGAATACCCCCACCAATACCCTGACGGATACCCCCACCGAGACCGATACTCCCACCCCTACCTATACCAATACGTTGACCCCCACCTATACATCGACGGCCACCAATACCCGTACCAATACGCCCACCGCCG
>CAISXI010000306.1 GCA_903889425.1 uncultured Roseiflexaceae bacterium
CCACGGGCAGCCCCAATCAACAACAACCCCAGCAAGAAGATGGTAAATGACTGGGCGATAATCGCATAGCCGCCAATACCCATCCCCAAACTCCCCACCAGAAAGCCCAACGCCAACCCGGGTCGGCGCCCCACCCGTTGCATCAACATGCCGGCAGGATATGATGCCACTGCTGCACCTATAAGCAACAACGTGCCTGGCACACCAGCGAGGACATCGCCTCCACCTAATTTCGCGCCAATAATCGGATTCACGGTGGCGTTCGCAATCAGTGCTGCTGACCCCAGACTCTGGGTAATAAACAAAATTTGCGCGATGCGTTGACCAATCTTGGGCTCAACAATCGGTGCGTTACTCATTGTGGTGTTAGCCCCTTTGTGCTACTAATTATGGTACTGGAATAATCCAGACAACCCCTTTGTTGTTGTGCTCGGCGCTCCAGCCGCTCCCTGATACCCCCGAAATCTGCCACCAGACAAATCCATCCGCCAAAATCGGCCCCTCAAGCACTTGCACCACTTCATTGTCACGCATGTAGGCAGCCACTTTGGCATTCGTGGAGGGTGATATCCGTACCCGCAATGGATTGCCGTCGGTGTTTTGGATGACTGCATTTGCCCCTTTTTTGAGGGCCAGTGGCTCTGGGGTCGCCGGTAACGGCGTGTTGGTGGCATACGTCAGCTGTTGTGACGCCGGCAATGTCGGCAATATCACCACCGTCGGTTGAGCCGTTGGCGCCACAAAAATATTCGTGGTGGTGAAATAATAAATCCCTATGGCAATCACCGCCACTGCCACCACAAATATCGCATTCAACCCCACCCGCCGCACATCGACAATCGGCACCGTGCCGGTTTTGCGCATATGCACGCGCGTTTGGTCGTATGCCCGCCGGTATGGTTCGTATTGATGATAATAGGTTGGGTTTGCCACGCCGCGATAGGCGTCGGCAACCCCCCGCTCATACATTTCTGCGGTATCCATATTGTCCCTCGTTGCATTCTGCGTATTATAACAAACCAGCGCAACGGCGTAGCGAAATAACAGTGAACAATTATTCGCCGTATTCGTTTAGCCAAATTCGTGCCACAACCGGTGCAATTCCTGTACCGGACCATGATCATACCGTTCACGGTCAATCGCAACGGTATGGTGCCCAACCTGTGGCGCCGCCTGCCACATCCGTTGCACCGCCTTGCCACCACCCGTCAGATTTCCCCGCGCATCAATCAGCGCTTGCCCGCGCCGCAACCATGCGACTGGCAAATCACTATCACCATACGGCATTGCAAACGGCATCGGCAGCACCAGCCCCGGCGCACCAATCTGATGCAATTGCGCCAACAACGTTTCGTGGTAGCGGCCATCGTCATCATCACTGAGTGCAGGAATATCGATAATCTGCTGTTGCCACGCAATTTGTTGCCAATTCGACGCCACATCACTCATCAGCGTCGGTGCCAGCCAAGGCAATACTGGGCGTTGCGTTAACCCAGCCACCACCTCATGCAAAAAAAGCGCCGGCGCACTCAGGCGCCGCGTCGTGCGTTGCCCCAGTGCCGGCATGGCACCATCAACCAGCAACACATCAACGTATTCCGCCAATAAGGCCAACGAAATCCCATGTTGGCCCAGCAACACCGGGCCATCGACCATCCCAGCCAGTATCGCCCGCGGCGCTACCGCCCGGGCCTGGGTAATCAGTTTATGCAGCCACGTGCGCGCAATGGCGCTGGTGGTTGGTGCCAACTGGCTCCAACCTTCGGCAAGCATCCAATGACTTATCGCACTATGACTGGCAAAATAGCCCATCACCGTCTGTATTAGCAGGTGATGCGCCTGTTGCCACGCTTCAGTGGTAAAAGGATTCGCACTATGCAGGCGCTGCCAACGCCCATCAATTATCACCGCAGCTCCCTGCGTCGCAACCGGTTGCGTGGTGCGCCCTTGAAGCCACCCTACCACATCAGGGTTGTTGTGCCATTCCGGCAACGTGAATGCGCCCCATGCCGTCACCCCGAGCAGCCCCACCATGGCATTGAGTTTGGCGGCCTGCGCCGCATCAAGACAGCGCTCGAGATTGGCCATACTGACGCGGTCAATCCGTTGGGGACGCGGTTGTAACTGCCCCCATGGTGGTCGCAATACCACCTGGCGCACCCCCAATTCGGCCAGTTGGCTGAATTGGTCGCGCACCACCGCCCAATCGATTTCTTGCCAGCCATGTTGTTTTTGGCGCGCCGGCGTATACAGCACGGCCCCCATAAATGGCTGATTGGTCATGGCTTGGCTGCAGGGCCTGTCCCCCGCAAAAAGACATTAGGCCACGGCGCAAAATTACTGGCAAATTCTTCACCTGGCAGATCTTTGCCGTTTACCGTAATAATCCGGTACGCCACCACACTCAGGCCGTCTTTGGCCTTGTCTGATTGTTTGGTAGTGCCTGTCGCAAGTGTCTCATCGTCGATATAGACCGGGTCTTTGGGAGCGGGGACGGTATTGGTGATTTTGGGGCCAACGACCCGCACGGCGCGATTTGTCGCTGTGCCACGCAAAGTGATATCGAGAATTTGTTGCTCAGCATCAACTAGCGTGTCAATCATCATCCAATTCCCCGTATCATTCACAAACCGCAAATCGAGCTCGCCCGTATAAATCGCCGCATCAAGCCCGGGCCCCGCCACATCGGGGTAGGCATAATCGTCGTACCATTTAATATAAAACGGATGAGCATGCCATTCCTTGAATGGCAACCCCGCATAAAACGCCGCCCGAAACAACGAGGTCGACACCTGACATACCCCGCCGCCCCATTCTAATTGGGTCCGCTTACCGATGACGGCATACCCTTTGACAAAGCCGTTGGCCTCGTTTATTTCACCGACTTCGGTATTAAACGAAAACGTCGCGCCTGGCGCAATCAATACCCCATCGATTTGTGTGGCTCCTGCCACAATATTCGTGATTCGGTATTTGGCCGACCCCACAAAACTACTCCGCCCCGTGCTCAACACATCGCCAAACCGCAATGCGGCAAGCTGGTTCGTGCTCAATTGTGGTAACACTTCCACCGTCGGTAATTCGACTACTCGGTCTGTCGCAAAAAACGCATCGCCGATTTTTTGGATCGCCGCCACCCGATCGAGGCGCACCCCGTACCGACTCGGTTGTACGATGGTCGCGAGACCATCTACCACCTTCACCCGCGCTTCCACGCTCCCCGTATCGATATATTGCGCCAAGCGATCAACCTCGGTGGCAATCGCATTGGCATCTGGAAGGACTTGGATACCGTTCGCCGTTTTGTTCATCGCAATCAAGCGAATCAAGTCATCACGTTGCCACAACCAATGCTGATCGCCAGCCCGAATCAATATCGGCGCACTCAAAAACTGTTTGGCATTATTTACGCTCTGTGCCAACGTTTTATCGTCGGTACTTGGCGCAAGCGCATTGGTGCGCAACGTCACCGTCAGCGGTTGCGCCGTACGGATGGTATTCAAAATATCGTACATCGTCTGGTCTACCAACAATTGCCGCCCCGTTTGCGCCGGAATCGCCTGCACCGCCCCCGTCTGCCCGTCAATCATAATGTCTGGGGCCTGTACCGGCTGATCAATATCTTTGGTGATTTGCATCAAATAA
>CAISXI010000307.1 GCA_903889425.1 uncultured Roseiflexaceae bacterium
CCCGATGCCAACATGACTTTGCTCATCACATCGAAGTGCCGCATCGTAATCAAGCTGTGCAACCCAAACCAGCGCCGGATGGGAATCATCAACACAATTACCATGGCGAAACCACAATACACGGCACCGGCCACGAAGTATGGCGGGAAGACGGTAACGTGCCAGCCAGGGAGCTGTGCCACGGCAAAGTCGAACGAAATGATCGAGTGTACCGACAATACCAACGGCGTCGAAAGACCCGCCAAAATCAGCGAGGCCTTTTCGTAGCGCTGCCAGTGCTTGGCGGCTCCACGCCACCCTAACGACAACAATCCATAGAAAATTTTGGGGATGGGGTGCTGGGAGCGGTCACGCAACGTGGCCAAGTCAGGAATGAGTCCGATGAACCAAAACAACACCGATACCGTGGCATAGGTTGAAATGGCGAATACGTCCCATTCGAGTGGACTCCGGAACTGTGGCCACATGCCCAAGGTACTGGGATAGGGCAAGAACCAATAGTCCAACCACGGACGACCGGTGTGGATGAGCGGGTAGATACCAGCACAAGCCACGGCAAAAATTGTCATCGCTTCGGCGGCGCGATTGATCGATGTCCGCCAGTCTTGGCGGAACAACAACAATACGGCCGAAATCAATGTGCCAGCGTGACCGATACCAATCCACCACACGAAATTGATGATGTCAAAACCCCACGCAATCGGGATGTTGATACCCCAAATACCGATACCGACGGTAAACAGCGTGGCTAATGAGTAGAGATACAACATGAGCAATAGACCAGCGGCTACGAAGCCACCAATCCAGCCCCATGGCGTTTTGAGGAGTGGGTAGAGGACGATGTCGCTGATTCGTGCCGTTACGGACGAATACGTCTCGCCTGGTCCCAATAATTCGTCGTACGATTCATCGACGGGTGGTTTAAGCGGTTGCGATGTTTGCATCTGCTACTCCATTTTTCCGCTGAGCTCGGTATTTGGGTTCGTCAGCTTTGTCATGTAGCTGGTGCGTGGCTTGGTGTTGAGTGAATCAAGCACGGTGAACTTGGTTTCGAGCTCTTTGAGTTTGGCAACCCGTGACGACTTGTCGTTGATGTTGCCGAAGACAATTGCCTGTGATGGGCAGGCTTGCTGACAAGCGGTGATGACTTCGCCGTCTTTGATTTCGCGATTCTCGCGGTCGGCGTCGATGCGGGATTCGTTGATGCGTTGCAAGCAGTAGTTGCACTTTTCCATCACACCACGGACACGCACGGTCACGTCTGGGTTGCGTTGCAACTTGAGTGAGGGGGTTTCTTCGTCAGCATATTGGAAGAAGTTGAACCGGCGTACTTTGTATGGGCAGTTATTTGAGCAGTACTTGGTACCGACACAACGGTTGTACACCATGTTGTTGATACCTTCTTCGTCGTGCACGGTGGCAGCCACTGGACAGACGATTTCGCACGGGGCATTTTCACATTGCATACAGGCAACGGGCTCTTGGTAGATCGACGGGTTGGTGGGGTCGCCAGCGAAGTAGGTATCGATACGAATCCACTGCATTTCGCGTCCGCGCCAAATCTGATCTTTACCAACCACCGGGATGTTGTTTTCGGCTTGGCACGCTACGACACAGGCATTACAGCCGTTACAGGCGTTCAAGTCGATTGACATACCCCATTGGTAGCCCTTGGAATAGTCGTAGGCAGGGAAGAGCGAGAAGATTTCGTGCTTCTTGTGCTTCTCTTTGCCGTGCGCTTTTTCTTCGATGAGTTTGGCAATGGTGGTGGTGTGATAAATATCTTCGTCGCGCCCTTCGAGATTGAAGTGCTCTTGGGTGCTAGCGAGGGTATAGTTGACGCCGGTGTTTTTGACTTCGACACCGTTGCCGAACCACATCGTCTCGGTGCCACGCAACGCATAAGAATTAAAGCCGACAGCGGTGCCAACCTTGCCTGCTTGTGTGCGTCCAAACCCGAGGTGTACCACGATGGTGTCATCGACTTGACCGGCTACGATATAGGCTGGGGCTTTGACGCTCCGCCCTTGGTAGGTCAATTCCAAGACATCTTCGTTTTTGACGCCGAGTTTTTGGGCGGTGGCGAGGCTCATCTGCGCCGTGTTGTCCCACACCAACTTGGTAATTGGCTTGGGCACTTCTTGCAACCAGCCGTTGTTGGCGGCCGAACCATCGCGCAACGAAGGGTCAGGGCGGAAGATAAGCTCGAGGCCGGTGCCACTTGCAGCGATTTCGCCGCCCACCTTGGCTGTGAGATTGATGGTGGCAGCTGTGGTTTGGGCGACAGTGCCATCATGCAACGAAATCTGCCATTGTTTGTCAAAGGCGTAGTCTTTGGTGCCTTGGACTGACTGCCAATACGCCGTTACCAGCTCATAGGCTGTTGCGGTGGCATTGCCTGCCAGTGCTCCAACGACTTCGAGGAAGGTTTTGCCGTCGTACAGGGGGGCAATCAATGGTTGTTGGAGTGACACGGTGCCGTCAAAGGCCCGCAAATCGCCCCAGCTTTCGAGGTAGTGGGCGCCATTGATATGCCAATTGGCCAATGCCGCAGTTTCGTCGTTGTAGAGCCCCAAATGTACCACGGTGGGGACTTTTTTGAGTGCTTCGGCGACGTTGATATCTGCGGGGGCGTTGTAGGCGATGTTGGCATCAGCAATGACCAGCATTTTGACGGCGCCGGCGTTGATTTCGTCAACCAATGCCTTGAGTGATGCGCTACCTGTTGGTCCGCTAATCACTGCTTCGGTATAATTGACGGTCTTGCCGACATTGCTCAAGCTGGCATTGATGGCATGCACGAGGGCATGCACTGCTGCGGGCTGAGATTCGCCAGCAATCACAATCGACGTGCCTGCGGCAGCTTTGAGGTCAGCAACTGCTACCGTGACCCACTTGCTGACTGCTTCGCTCAAGGTGGGAGCGGTGACGCCTGCCACGCCGAGGGCGGCGGCAATGGCCTGGGCCATGGGGGCGATATCGCCAGCCTTGACGGGCAAGCGGTGGTCGGCCATGGTGCCGGTATTGCTGGGGGTGGGCTCGGCTACATACAAGCGACTCATGGTCGGCGTATCGCTTTCGAGGCGACGCGTGCTGGCAAAATCGCGGCTATAGCGGATTGACGTGGGTGAGCCGTGGGTGAAATCGCTATCGAGCGCAACCACGACGGTAGCCTTGTCAAAGGCATAGATGGTATTGACGGCACGGTCAAATGCCAGTGTGGCACCGTTGGCAACGTTGTCGTTGCTCAAGGCGTCGTACTGGTACCATTTGGCGCCACTCAACCCAGCAATGGCGGCTACGACGCTGGGTGAGCTGGTGGGCTCGCTGATGATGCGCAAGCCATCAGCTGCTGCCTTGGCAGCGCTGGCGATGGCTGCGGTGGCATCAGCCCAGGTGGCGGGCTTGCCGGCATTGAGGACTTGTTGTGAACGGTCGGGATCGTACATGGTCAATACCGATGCCTGGATCCACGCGTCGCTCGAGCCGAGGCTGGCTGGGTGGTCAGGGTTGCCGTCGACTTTGGTGGGGCGCCCCTCGTGGCTTTCGGCCAACAAACCGATGCCATAGCCTTGGAC
>CAISXI010000308.1 GCA_903889425.1 uncultured Roseiflexaceae bacterium
ACGAGGCGTAGCGCACCCGTTGCGGACCCTGTGCACTATACGCTCGCGGAAGATAACGACTGCGGTTGCTGTTGCACCAAAACATACTTGTGATTTAAAATTACTTCCGCCGAAACAATACCTACGCCAATTGAAAGTGGTATAAAAATGGCTTTTCCTGTATAGTTTTGGTATCTCAACCCCAAAAACTAAGGAAAAGCCGCCGTGCGGGGGCGCAAATATGTCACTGTGATATTAAAATTGCTTCCGCAAAAATTGCACAACGAATTAAAATCACCGATTGAACGGATAATTTCCGCACTTGGGCGTATCAATGCACCGCCGAACGATCAACAAGCGGCGTAGATTGGCGTAGGTATTGCCGAAACTGCACAACAAATTAAACTCACCGATTGATTGCACAATTTTAGCACTTTGGCGTATCAATGCATCGCCACCCAAGCAACAATCCGCCTAGATTGGCGTAGGTATTGATATCGTATAATCAATACTTAATTGGTGCTTCGTAATCATTTTGTAAATTATTAACGCAAAACATAATCATTAATTCCAATACTCGTACAAAAACAACGAAATAATCGCGCTAAATATCAACATTTATTTGATAAACTATATAGACAATGTAAGCATCCAATGAGGTACAAAACCTATGCGCATCAAGGTAATAAAATTTATTGTAGCAAGTATCACGTTGATGATACTTGTCTGCAGTATCGTATATCTACTCAGCATAAACGCACACACTCAATCTCCTTTAGCACGAATGAAAAGTGCCCAAGAAATCGCCAAAATGAGTGGCCAATATCAGTTTCATACCGATGTCGAGCAAATCAGCAACTATGCACCGAGCATCACAAACTATGGTCGTGAAAGTCGTCGTGATCAATTAAGTGTTGACGGTGCAATCAACGAATCGACCCAAACAAGTAATATCACCATCACCAACGCCCGTGGAGTACTACTCGAAGTACGGCGCGAGCGCGGGATTACCTATTCACGCCAACCAGGCACGGGGTGGCAACGCGTTACCAGCAACATGAATGCCCAAATCAATACGCTGAATTATTTGGCTGGCATGACCCATGCCCAAGTAGCAGGCAAAGACATCAATAGTTTTGATTTTGGATTTGACGGTAAAGCGTTTGCAGAGCATTTTGCCCGCTTACTCAACGCAGACACCGCACACGGCATCAAGTACAACGACGAATGGCATGCCATAGCACAGTCAAGTCAATTCAAACAAACCACCGGGAACGGCAACCTCACCATCGATAACGATGGTTTACCAAAAAATATGCTGTTGAATTTAACCATGCCCGGGAACAATTCCAACGGCACAGTACAAACCACCATCAAAACCTCGTTCTTTGGCTATGCTCGTACGGGTTTGGCATTACAAAAAATCTTGCATAATCCATTTACGGTACTAGGAAATATGCTTGGTAGCGACACAAAAACTATCCAATTTGTGTTATTTAGTCTCCTCACAATCTTTGCCCTCATCATCTTCGGGTTGTTGGCGCATCTCTTTCGTGCCCGACTTTATTTGCCGATCACTATGTTAGCCCTCGGTATGTTGGTTTTCCAACCCTTCAGCACCATACCGCGTACCCAAGCAGCCGCGAGCCAAGGGAGCAGTCCCACGCCAGGTCCCGATACGACCACTACCACACAGCCAGCACCACAATTCAACCCATTCGTTGCGCCACTCCAACAAGCAGGGGGGATTGTGCTACCGAGCGCCAAAACCAGCACAGCACAGCACATGGTAGTCGTTCCACGCACCCAAAATCGCACCACATTGGCATCGAGCACTGAGCTCGCTAGTGCCCTAGACACCGATAAAGATGGACTTAACGATACCGAAGAGATTGTTTTTGGGTCTAACCCCACCAAAGCTGATACTGACGGCGATGGGCTCAATGATTTCGATGAGTACAAATTAGGCACATTAGCAACGAAATCTGACACCGACGACGATGCGCTCAATGATTTCGTTGAAATACAATTAGGCACCAATCCTTCTAATGGTGATACCGATGATGATGGTCTGAGCGATTACCTAGAAGTCGTTAAATTCTCGCAATATACCAATGTTGGCAATAAGTTTTATACAAACCCACTCGAATCAGATACCAATCAGGATGGCACGACCGATGGGCAAGAATGTTCTGAAAAACTCTTCGACCAAAATGCTAATTGTAGTGATACAAATAACGATGCCATACCAGATTTTGTTACCCATGATAATGATGGCGATCAAATTCCCGATGGCATTGATTTATCACCCGAACTTTCAAGTAACGTAATCTACACCAGTACCAATCCCTATTTATTAGAGCTGAACAATACTACAACAGCAATAAAACCGTTATCAGTAGACATCCAAGTTCGCCCGGTGAATAGTGCCCTGCGTTATGCAAACAATGCCATTTACAACTGGCCAACAGGCGACACCGAAGGTCAAGTGCAGCGTGGAATAGACAGCACGTTTGCATCGAGTAGTCTATTTCTTGCAACGGATACCAATGCGGCAAACGGCGACATCAAAGTCACCACGATGATGGAATTTCGCATTCCAATCACCAGTAATTATTATGGGAATTTACCAGTAACTGCGTGTAGCACGATTACCGACAAAACACCCATTCAACTCAATAGCGCCGACAATGCAAGTTGTGTCGATACCAAAAAAACCAGCCCATATGGGATGAGTATCGGTTGGGGTTATGATAAACAAGGCAACACCAAAACAAACGAAATCATGGTCAGTGTGCCACTCATTCCTGATTACGATAATAGCGGGACGATTGTTGCGTATACACTCCACATGTATTACGAAACAAGTGCCCAATTATGGAGCAGCGCACACCAAATCCGTATGCAATGGCTGATTCATTCCATTCAAGATAGTTGTCCAGAAACCACATCAGAATGTACTCCAGACGAACGTGTCGAGTTTAGTGCGCTGTTACAAAGCTATTACAGTGATTGGTACATTACTGGCATCAAAGCAACCGAAAATCATGGCACCAAAGCAAGTGTCATCACCGAAGATTCCACAAAAGAAGATGTCACTAATCCAAGCAAACGTCGTTTAGCCATTACACAGTTGGCAAATTTGTTAAAAAATGGCTTTGTTGATTATCCATATTTCCAGATTGATGGGAGTGACAAAGAAAAATCAATTCCCGTGTTGTTTGACAACTCAAAAAATAGCGCTGCTGCTGTGGCAACCACCAGCTATGGTATCAACAAAAACGCCACCCGGATATCCAGTTTCACCTACCCGACGATGCTCAATTCATACCAAATCACCAGCAGTGAAATGCCGAAAATTCTCAATGATGCATTGTGTCGTAGCAAAAACAAAAGTACGAATTGCACAAGTAACGATCAAAAAAGTTTTCGGGCGGAATGTGAAAACAATCCTGCGATAAATTGCCAACCAGCCACAATCATAGCAACCGAAACAAACGAGCGGAGCGCGCTGGTAACATCACTCACCACACTCGATTTCCAAAATCAAGATTTTGTGCGCACCCGTACCGTTAATGGGATGTTTTTTAAAGTAGAAAATGATCGTTGGGTACCGTTTGATGATGCCCAAACAGATATTACGCTTGAACTCGCACTTGTGCAGCAGCAAATGCAATTCCCTCCCACCCCTACAGATCTCAGCGACGAGGATTGGCAAGGATTCACCAATTCATTTGTGTACTCGAATTTAATGACATTTACTCAAGTAAGCGCCAAGGGATTACTCATCAATGACGCCTATAACACCCAAGTAAGTGCACTCAATAAGGCATCATTTGCCGATTTATACACCAACCAATGGAACGATTTAATCATGAATGTATACACGCCAAATAGTGTCGCAATTCAAGACCTAATCGCACAAATAAAGCAAACCACCGACCCAACCACTCAATCCAAGATCGAACAAAACGTCAATACCTATAGTTTAGGTTTATCAAAATCAATTGTTTCTACAGTGATTGGATTTAAAGACGCATATAAAGCAATAACACCTGGCTCCAACGCAAGTTATCTCGATATTGTTGTTGCGACACTTTCATTACTTAATACACTCTATTCTGCCTATGGGGCATTTGGTGATCCCACCCAAAAAGATATCAGTGAATTCTCTGTCGGTGGCACAACATTTAAAATACCCACTATCACGCCACGCACAATGAATATTATCTCTACTTCAATAGCATTAGCCTTGGCACTAAAGCAACTAAATGACATCACCGGTGTTTTGTCTGCAGTTATTACCTTTGTCAAAGTAACAATTAAAGTCGGCGTGACTGCAGGGCTAGTTGCCGCGAATGCCAAAGTCCTGAGTAGCATGGCAACGTCGGCAGCGAAGGCGACTTCATATACTACTTTTTTCTCACGGCTTGGACAAGCACTCGTTGTGCTGGCAGTAGTTGTCACATGGGTCGTCGGCATCATGACGGCCATTAGTGCCGAATATGGCTTCCAGAAAGCAAATGCGATTGGGAACATGGTTGGCACGACTATTGCAATTTTATTTGTATTTGCAATTTCGTTAATTCCTGGAATTGGTCAAGCACTCGCCGCTATTATTGGCGTACTGGATGCAATTGCAGCCCTTGTCTGTGCCACCATCAGCGACAAACAAAAACGGAGTACTGCGGGCCAATGGCTGTGTGGCGGAATCACGGGGATAATATCAAATTTATTCAATCCATATGCTGCCAATTTGGTCGTAAACCCCGATGATCCGTACTCGCACAATATTCAGGTTGTCGGTATCACACCAAAAATAAATACATCCACTGAGGGATTTCGCGTAGGTAATACGATTAAAAATGGCCTTACCGTAACCGATTATATCGAACGCATGCCGTTTCCTTCAACGTGGATGGCAATTCCATGGTTTTGGCAATGGTTAAACCAAGACACCCGTGACGCATCATTCACGTATGCCCTCGGGCCACAGCAAGATGTCAGTTATGCCATTTCACGCAAGGGCCAATACCATATTTGGCAAGCCAACAATTGGTGTGACACTGCAGTGCCTGGGTGTACCTACTATGCCGAGGGCGATAAAACCTACACCTACAAAAAATCAATGCTAGTCAACTACGACAGCACCTTTACGACTGCAGGCATCAACACCGTGATGCCTGACTTGTATCTTTCTACTGCCTCCAAAGTCCCGCAACAAACATGTATTAATTTGTGGATCCTACTCTTTTTCCCTGTACCAATTTGTTGGATCGAAACACACACCGGGAATCCTAAATACATCAACATTAACGAAGGCAATCAAGCCAAATACGATATTTTCCCTGCGACAATTGATGAATTCGTCAGTATGAGTGGAACGAAAGAGACAGGCTATACATTTGCATGGGCATCAAACACAGTCCTACCAACATTTCCCGTATTCGCCGATGCCGATAATGATGGGCTCACCAATGCACAAGAACGCACACGCGGTACGAGTGACAACAACGTTGATTCTGATAATGATGGGATAAGTGATACCAGTGAAATTACACTTGGCACAAACCCAATTAACGTAGATTCCGACCAGGATGGCTTGACCGATGCCCAGGAACTCCAATTTGGTACGGACCCATTGAAGGCTGATAGTGATGGTGATGGGTTACTAGATGCCGAAGAAGTAGTGCATATTAATAACAGAACCGGGTTACTCACTGGCGGCTGGGAAATAACCTATGCGATTGTCAATGGTGTCCCGCAAACCACCTGGACAAGTTCCGACCCACTCAGTGCCGATGGTGATAATGACGGAATCATTGATTTACGCGAACGCGTTTTGGGCTGGAGTCCCTATGCCAAAAACAGTGGTGATATCGTAGCCGTAAGCGGGAGCGTCCGTGAAGCATTGATGCCATTGCTACAAGTTAATTTCGAAGGTCAGGCAACCACAGGATTTACTAGCAGTGGGACATCAATTACAAAAATCACCTGTGTCGGTCCATGCCCCACCGTATCAACCACCGAACGCCCCCCAAATGCGTCCGTCACATTTAATGGGACGCAATCACTGAATGCCGGGAATGGTGCACAATCAACCTTTGACAGTCAATTCACTTTTGCCACGTGGTTGAAACCAAACAGCACAGCCCTGCAAACTATTTTTAATCAAGTGGGACTCGTAGGTGTATTTCGCACGGCAAGTGGCAATATCCGCATCCGCGTTTCGACGATTTTTGGCATATTTGATTATGTATCAACTGCCATTGTGCCCATCAATACGTGGAGCCATATTGCCGTCACCTTTACCAATGAAGTGTTGGTTGTCTACATCAATGGCGTCGAACAAAGTCGGAGCAATGTACCAGGACGGGTAGTTGATCTCGACCGAATAGACAACAATTTGACCGTGGCTGCACCCGTGGTCATTACCCAGCCACGGAACTATTGTTACTGGAGAGGTGAATGTCTGCCATCCGGTGGCGAAACTGCTAGTGCCTATACTGGTGGCATGGATGACATTACCATTTACCAAATCGGCTTACGCGCCATCGAAATACAGCAACTCAAGAATGACACCTTACAAAACGGGAATGACTTAATTGTCCGCCCAGGTGACCAAATCGTCACCACAGTGGCTGCAAAAAACAAACTCCTCGCCCGTAGCCTACAAGGCAGCACCACTGTGACCGTACAGTCACCAGCCAATGGGTTCGAAGCATCGCAAACTGTTGCCACGTCGCTCGCTGCCGCCACAGACACCACATTTGACGGCACATTTACAGTACCCGGTTCATTCAATAATTCAACCAACCCTTCTACATACACGAACAGTTGTGTATATGCGGGGAATGAATTATGTGTAAAATTCGATGAAATATCCAATCCGCCAACTTTCACCGATTTATCACCCAATGGCAGCACGTTGACCTGTAACAGCACGTTGACATGTCCTATCTTTACAAGCAGTGATCAAAGTTGGCGGTTTAATAACGACACCGATATTCGTACAAATCCCTCCGTTGGCAATGCCATCAGCTATCACAATTTCACTATTTCGGCCTGGATACGACCAGAGGGACAAGCAACCGTTTTGCGCACGATCGTTAGTAGCACAAAAACAGTCAACAACACCCAGCTCATCCAAATAGCGCTCAACGCCGAACGGCCACAGTTCGGTATCACAGGAGCAACGGCGCTGTTGGCACCAAGCGCCATTCCAATCAACACATGGAGCCATGTCACGTTTACACTGACGAATCAAAAGCGCCAAATCTATGTCAATGGGGTCCTCGTCGCGAATGATACCAGCCCAATTGCATACCCGGCCAGCTTCGGTGTCCTCCAAATCGGCAAAGACAACGGTCTGAATTCACTCAATGGCAGCCTGCGTGATTTGCAAATATATTCAACAGCACTCACCCAACGCCAAATCACGGCGCTGACCAATACCTGTGAAGACAACCAACTCATTGCCTGTATACCGCTCAACGGCAGTACCAGCGATATGAGTGTCTATGGCAGCAATCAAGGTGTCACATTAACCAACGGCACCATCAACGGCGTGTTAACAAGCAGTGCAACCCTCCCCACCGGCTATGCCAAATTACTCAGCGAACACGATTTCAGCATAATCACCAAAGTAAAACTAGGCAGTACTACCACCAATCAGCCAATTTTCAAAACAAATACGGCACTTGGGAACGGCAATCAACTCACCCTCGCCACGAACGGGAGCAGTGTTGCTACACTGACGATTGGTGCCAATACGGTTACTGCCGGAATTACGCTACTTAGTGACGTTTCATATGTGATTGCGGCCCGCTACACTGCCGGAAAATTGTCGCTCAGTGTGCAACGCGCATCTGGCAGCACTCTGCAAACAAGCAGCAATACCGTGAATAGTAGTGCATTATTCCAAGCACAAGAGCCGGTAACTATCGGTGCAAATGGCATGACCATTAATAATATTCGCATCTATCGCACCGCTGTCAGTGATGCCACCGTAGCGGCCGTAGCGCGCAATAGTCTGTTTGGCACCATAAGCGTGGCACTCAACCAACCACCGATTTCTGACAACCTGCAGATCAATGTCGATGCCCGCAACAACGTCATTAACCCGAATGAAACGACAATACTCCAAACAGCAAATAACTGTGACGCCACCACTGTTATGGTTTGCTTACCACTCAATACATCAACGGCGAGTTATTACACATCACCATTAAGTAACGCAATAGCATCACAATCATCGACAGTTACGCCATTTAGCCCCCAACTGACCATTGATAATAACCGCTCGACATTTGCCCATACCCAGTACGAAGCACAACCATGGTTTGAAATCGACTTAAAAAGTAGCATTACCATCAGCAACGTACTCGTCACCAATCGTTTGGATTGTTGTGGTACACGGATTAGTGGCGCAATTGTGTTTTTGAGCACGCAAAGTCTCGGCACAAGCAAAGATATTGCTGCCAATAAACGCAATAGTGTGGCATGGAAAAACCTCGGCTGTAACGATCAAGCAGCAACCTGTACAACACTCAACCCAGATATGCTGGTCACCTTCGCCAACAACACCAACGCACGCTACATCCGCATTCAACTCGTGGGCACAGAACATTTGCACATGGCCGAAGTCGATGTAAATGTGGGCACGGCGAAATCATGCCAAATTGGCAACCGCTGCCCAACAACCAGTAGCAGTGGCGCATTATTTACTGCAGGAAAGCAAATAGCAATCTCGCCTGCTATCAGTAAAGCAACCTTCGAAGGCCCAAATGTCAATTTCACCGTCATGACCTGGGTACGCTTCAATGATGTCAATGGTGCGCATATGATTTTCATGGACCGCAACGATAATAGCACCACCAATAACCGATTATTTTTCCAACTCACCGGTGGCAAACTCCATTTTGGGTATTACGGGAATGATCTATTAAGCAAAACCATCCTCGCCCCCAATATCTGGTATCACGTTGGATTTTCGAAAAATGGCGCCAGACGAACAATTTTCCTGAACGGTGTCGAAGACGCGAGTGATGTACCTACCGGTGCAAATGCCTCTGTTGCATCAGCCCGCGAAATGTTTATTGGTGAATACAATGAGGGTGGGGCGTCAGTCAATGGCTATTTACGTGACTTCCAAATCCACAATCAAGCCCTCACATCTGCGCAAATTACTGCCATTGCAAGTACGCGTTTTGCCTTCAATGAACCACCTGCTACCACAACCTTTAGTGACGCAACTGGATCTGGGATAACCCTCGGTTGTAGCGACGATAATTGTCCCCTTAGTGGACAACCAGGGCGCAACAATCAAGCCATCCATTTCGATGGCAATCAATCACTCATTATCAACGCCACCAATCGTGACGCCCTCGACTATCTCAATGATGTTGCAACACCACGTTATACGCTGAGCATGTGGATCCGCCCCAACCAATACAATTCATGGATTATTGGCAACGACGTGGTGAATCAAAAAATGCGGATTGGAATAACCAAAGAGGGCTTCATAAGCTACGAGCAGGGACGAGCGTTTAGTACCACCATTAATCAGATAAACAAGACTGTACAATGGCCGGTAACTCCGTTGCTTTCAACCCAAAAAATTCCATTAAATATGTGGTCACACGTGACCGTCAGCACCCTCCCCGGGGCAGAATACATGTATGTGAACGGTCAAGTCACTAGTCGGTCACAACCAGCCATGAAAGCGCCCATCACAGTTGTGGCCGGAAATAATGTGTTCAGCACGAGTGGTCTCACCACCAAATTCGTCAATAGCAATAATTCGAGCAACATCTATTACCCCAGTGTCGCCAGCGATGCGCTACGCACATACTACAATTTCGACAACACCACAATGGCGGTATCAATGAATCAAACCCACCCACTCCACGGCGCCACCAGTGCGACGATTGGGATGTGGGTATACCCGGAGAGTCTGAGTACCAAAGGGAATTCCTATATTTTGGCGAGCCAAAGTGATTATCAGTTTATAATTGATCGCGACGGCCTATTATGGTTTGCCCTCAATACATCAACAAATACACCCGCTTGGCAATGGAATAATACTGGTCTTTACTTCCAAAGCGACAAATGGCAATATTTTTCAATGGTGCTCAATGCCAATGAACCAGATGCGACAAAGAAATTGGCAATCCGGATTAATCGGGCTGACAATAGCAATCCACAAATCAAATACTACGCCGCATCAGGGTTCATCAAAGATGATGACAGCTGGGATCTGTTGATTGGTGCAAATTCTTACGATTGGTCGAGGCAACCATTCACCGGCAAAATTGGCAATATTTTCATTACCCCACGAGCCGTGACCGACAGTGAACTAGCACAGTTACAAACCGAGCCACTAACCATCAGCAATGCCCGCAAATACGGCAATGTCGATTCGCCAGCGGCGCTTACCATCGGACAAAATTACACCGGGGATTTAGACGAATTACGCATGTCAATGGTGAACACCGGTTCATTTGAAGTTGCTGCGGAAATGGCTCAATCACCTAATTGGAATCTCACCTTCGAAGATACGCTCAACAATGAGCGTACACTCACAAGTGATGGCGTCACAAAAACCGTGCAAATCGATGCCGTGTCATTCCCCGATGATGTCCCGGCCCGCAACGGCATGCAACGCGTTAATTTTGCTGCCAGTTGTGATATCGCCGAGATTTCCCTTGCAGAATGCCCGGTAGGAAATACCATCGGGTTAATGGGCATTGCCGATATTTTTAATGGGCAAACGACCATGCTCCAAGTAGGCAACGGCACCACTATCATCGACGAAATCAAAACAGGCGGTACCCTTCAACTGACGCTCAAGCCAGACAAAATCACTGGCACGCAAACAATCATGCATTATGGCAATAGTAGTGGCGCCAATAGCGTCCAACTCCAACTCGTTGACGGCAAGGTCAAACTGACCCTTGGCACACGCACATTTATGGCGAGTAATGCGCTCCCCAAAGCGTGGAATCAAATAACATTTGTGTTTGGCGCAACCGGGATTAAATACTTCCAAAACGGCGTACAAGATACCGGTGTCGATAGTGCGAGTGGTGCAATTACGACACTCACCACCAATAGTGCCTATAAACTCCGCATTGGTGGCAAATTGAGTGGCAGTGCCTTTATTGAAATGTACCAAGGGGGCATCGATGATATCACGATTACCCCAAGCCTGCTTAGCAATAATAAGGTTGTCCAAACAGCACAGTCTCAAATGGCCCAAGCCGTTACACGCGCAAATATTGCCAATCTCACTATTGATGCAGACACCCCCATCGTGAACATTGTCAATATGCCCTATACGGCACGCTTGCCCCGCCAATTTATTATCAATACCAGTGATGCATCATCATTTGTCAACGACATTTCAGTAGCCATTACTAGTACTCGTGCGACCAATGGCAGCATCATCACCACCCCACGCACGATCACCCTCGAGGCCCCAGCCTGTAGCGATGCGGTGGCAGGCAGTGCCTACTGCCCAACGTTTAGTGTGCCACCGACTACGACTGTGGCCGTTGAAGGAACATACGGCATTACCGCCGAAGCCAGCGATGCGGTTGGCAATATTGGCGTCCATCAATCACTGATTTTCGTCGATACGACTCCGCCTACGGCCACCCTCATCCGGCCAACTGGCACCTATACAAGTACCTGGGCAAATAATCAAAACATGCCCGAAATCACCCTCCAACTCAGCGCAAGTGATCCTGTCCTCAGTAATTCACGGAGCACGCCGGGCAGCGGCGTCGCACACATGGAGATCAACCTCAAAGATGCCAGTGGCCGCATCATTAATCAGACTGCACCCATTCCCGCCGTTTTCAATAGCGGCGTCTGGTCTGCAACCATAAAACTCCCCTTTGGCAACCCATCGGGATTCTATCAGGTCGGTGCCATTTTGACCGACAATGTGGGCAATCAAAGCAACGAAATCATGGTTGCCGATGCAAATACGCTGATCGAGGTCGACGGCAGTGCGCCCCACGACACCATCAACTTTCCATCACCGGACAACAAGGCAGATTACTTTATTAGCAACCAAGCAATCACTGGTCGCATTTCAGACATTAGTGATGGTCGTTCACCACTCCACCAAAATCTACGCGTCCGGCTCGATTTCGAAGCTCCAGATGGTGCAAAAGTGTTTGATAATCGGGCAGATAGTCGCTACAACACGAGCTGTAGCACCTGCCCAATTATTGCAATCGATAGTACAGATACCAGCAAACGTGTTGCGCGGTTTAATATTGACGCGCCCCAACAGTCATTAACTATTGCAAATGTGGCGACGGTATTAACCGGGACGTTTAGCATTGCATTTATGGCAAAAATCAGCGATGCCGGCACCATTATCAGCACTGGAATCGCAAGTAACCCACGTCTGCGCATCAAAGCCATCAAGTCTGGCACCACGTTCAAGGTGACGGCACAAAAAGGGAGTAGCACGATATCAACTCCTGCGACGCTCACCCCAAACACCTGGTATTACTTTATCTATAGTGAATTTCGCGACGGTAGTAGTGCAAAAATGAACTTGGCGTATGGGAATAATCTCACCACGATGGTCAATACCCCTGCAAGTACCATAACCACAATCATACCGAATGCAAACAATCCAATCGAACAAAACGATATCGTCATTGGGGCCATGCAATCCGGTGTAATCACTACCAACAAAGAAGATTACTTCCGTGGTGCAATTGATGATGTCCTGATATCAGGATTTGCATTGACCGCAACAGACCTAATCGGCAAATCAATAAGTCTCGGCAGTGGCGTCAACACACATCAAACCCGCCTCGCCATTAATGACGATGGCTTCACCGTGAATGACGGGCTCGCACAAATTACCGATTTCTATCTGCCCATCAACCAGCCACAACTGCCCGTGGTTGATGCATTGAATGGTGTCAAAAGCGATTTCTGTAGGGCAGATATTACCGATTCACCGAGTACTTGCCCAAGTATTACGGACGGATTTTCGAGTAATGCTGTCCAATTTAATCGCATCAGTGATGGACTAAACACAAATTACCCACTACAAACAAATGCAAGTAGCACCAAAAGTATCGCCTTGCGATTCAAGCTGTTGGAAAATGCCCAATCGGGAGTCATAGCTTGGCTCCAATCCCCAACCACGACCAATTCGTTGGCACTTCAATTTGTGTATCAACAAAATGCACAACGAGTGGTTGTAACCATCAACGACAAAAACGCCACCCTGTTGGCTGACAGTGAAGCGTTTGCACTAATCAGTGACACAAACTGGCATACCGTTGTGGTTACGAGTACTGGGAATGGCAGCAATGAACAAATTGCGGTCTATATCGATGACACCCAAATCGCAAGCAAAACCGTTGCTGGTCATTGGGTCGACGCCTCATTAGGCATTGGTGCACTCACTGGGGTAACTGCCTATGCAAATCGTGGCACAATCACCACTGCCGCCATTGATACCGTCGTCGATGATATCGCGGTATTTAATCGTGCCCTGACGACAACCAACATCATCGATTATAGTTTTGGGTATAGCACCGTCTATCATGAAACATTTGACATTGCCAACGTTGGGCAAGGCGCCATCACCGTTGATAGTTCGCCGTATCACCAACAGAGTATCCTCGCGAGTGGCAACACCAATATCCAAAGCACGCAAGGAATTATTGGCACCGCAGCACTGGTATTTGACGGTGACAACGAAGTTATTCATCGCGATACAGCACAAGTCACCTTTGCTCCTTACAATCAACCATGGAGCATGTCTACATGGTTAACACCCAAAAACAGCGCAAGTACCGCAACAATCGTAAAAGGCACTCTCAACAGCTACACCTACGAGTTGTCGTTGAATGCCGGCACACCACGCTTTAGTATGGCCGGAATGACCATCGAATCTAGTAGTCAAATTCCTACTACGAATGCCAGCCATATTGTAATTACATCTGACGGCACTACACTCACCATGTATGTGAATGGGCAGTCAGTCGCATCGACAGCAACAAGTGCAGGATCAACGTCGTTCAACCGGGCACTCACGCTTATTCCATTTAGCAACATTAGCCAATCATCAACCGACAGCACCAATAGTGCAACCAATGGATACGATGGCAATCTCAGCACAATTGCAGTAACTGATAATGAAACAAATCCGTATTGGGGGGTGAATAATCCTTCCAACACCGCAATGGATAGTGTCACAATTTACAGCAAAGACCCAAGTAAGCCCTTATATAATTTCACCGTATTTGTGAGTGATGTAGCTCCCGTATTTTCAAATGACCCAACTGAGCGCATGTTGCAAATTGCAACTGTCAGTAAATGGTCTTATAGCGTCAATACGGCTGTCAGTGACTACATCACCATCCCATTCCCGAATGGGATGACTGGTAAATTTTTCTATATTGTGGCAGATGGCAACAATCGCAGTTTGGCGCTCAATGATGTGCAAATCAATCGAATACCAATAATTAAAATCGGTACAGGATTCAATGGCATTATCGATGATGTCCGCATCTATCGCCGTGCCCTCAATACCAATGACATCACTCGCCTCGCCGCAATGGCCTGGCAATCAAGTAGCATCGATACCTCCAGTGGCTATCCGGTGTGGCAACGTACCGCAGTCACCGGAATCGAGGCCAACACCAGTATTCAGAGCATGGCAGTCGACAACAACAATAATTCACAGGTCAGTACCGGCGAAACTTCATTATGGAGCGGAAGCATTGACACATTAGCACCACGCATTAACGTAACAAATAGTAGCGGGAACTATAGTGTAACAATTAGTGACCGTAATCTTGATCCCACCAAAATCGCTACCCCGTGCGGGAATAAACTCGCACTCCAAAACCAATTGCCAGATTCGCTATGGTTTTTACAACGTATGAGTGTACTCGATGGCACCTACAAGAGTGTCACAGGCTTACAAGGAAGTTGTACTTTATCCAATTATCCAGAACTCATCCAAACCAATATTGAAACGATAAGCGCGACGACAACACTTGTATATGGCAGTCGTTTCGCCTATATGGGAGGCACGAACCAGATTGCCACACTGACCGTGCAATCGGGGACATCAATGATCCAACGGGTAACCCCAATTATTGGTACTGTCACACAGCTTGCGGTAAATCGCACCAAAACCAAACTCTATGTCATCAGTAAATCGACGACAGTCACAACCTTAACGATTTTGGACATTGCGCGTGACCCATCAAATCCCATCCAACTCGACACTTTCCCAATTCAACTCGCTTCTGGTATCGCGATTGCCAGTATGGGGGTTGCAAACGATGACGATAGCGATACATTTGTGATGCTTGCAGACACAAGTTCACCACAGAATTTAATTAGCATTGATGTCAGTAATCCAAATAACCCCCAAAGTGGCGAAATTACCACACTGAGTGGCACCGTCACATATGGAATGGCAGTTCAAGCTGATTTGTTAGTACTTGCCCTAGGAAGTAGTGGTATCGCAATATACCGCATCAATGCCAACGGCCGGAGCGACGCTATTGCCCAATACAACACCCCCGGTTATGCGCAAAAAGTGTTCTTTAATGGCAACGATCTGCAAATCATCGACGATGACGAGCCATCAGACGACAACACAGCACTCACCACACCAAACACGCTTCTGACAGTTAATCTTGTCAATAGTGTAATGAATAACCAAGCAGTATTGAATAATCCAATCGCTGAGCGCAATATATATCAACATACAACCCCATTCGAAGAAGATAACGTCGTTGGCTATCGTATACATGATGTGGTACCGTACCGAACTAATGAAGCCTTGATTTTGAGCACCGCAGTAGATTATCCCAACAATCAACGCATTTCCATTGTTAATACTGCCGGCAATTCAGCGCTTTTGTTGAGCGATACGCGGGTTAACACCTCTGTACCAATCAAAATCGCCACAAATGGCCAACTCGCCGTTGCCATGACGCGCCAGATTGCGGCCACATATCTGACCGGTTACCAGATTAGTGATGCGCGCCTAGACACCTATGCCTGTGATCAATTAAATAATTGCACCACCGTTCAATCGACAACGAATACCACGATAAATCTGGGGCAAACACCACCTGCGCAATCAAGCATCCGAATTATCGATTCCACCAATAGTTACACTAGTGATACCCAAACTTTCCATGTCAATGCCGAATCAACCACAGACATTACCCAAATCTCGATTGTAGTCAATGGTAGTATTGTCGAAACCCACTCCATTGATGGGACACGCAAGCAAGTAGAAGCTGAATTCAATCTCAATTTACCAAGCGGTAGCTATATAATTTCTGCACAATTCCAAAACAGTCAATCCGTGATTGTGACGAGCAATCCGTTAAATTTATCAGTCGATTATAAAGCACCAACAATCAACATCATTGACAAAGTGATTGGTGCATCACAAACAATCAATGGGTTGTATATAATCCGCATGGAGATTAGCGATGATGTCGGATTAAACAATCTGCAAATAACCAACAAATTAACGAATGACCTCATTCCCTTTACACTCAAAAAACAAGGAAATATCGCCACCGTATCCGCAATCTACAATCGAACTTCAAGCGACAATCAAGGCTTCCCTTTACGAATCACCGTAAGTGATAGTGCACGCAGAAGCACAACACTTGATCAACTTATTCGAATTGACACGACGCCACCAGCGACCGCCGCCACCATCAACGCAACTATCAATGGGAAATTAACACCTCTTTTGGAAAATCAAGTTGTTTCACAAACAACGAGCATCAATGTTGCCTGGACAAAGATTAGTGATTTATCACCGATTACGCTGAATCAACTCGAATACACAGTCAGCACCGTAAATGGGAGTACGCCCTACACTGCCACAACTACGGTACCGTCGAATAGCCTCTCAATCCCTGCGGGCAGTTATACAACACTTACCACAGCCGAAGCAAGTCGCATAGACACCAATGTACGCTTAGGCGATGTACTGGGGAATGAAGGGCTTACACCACTCCCACGAGTATATGTCGATGCCCCTAGCACACCTGATTACACCGTTATGTATAGTGATGAACCTATCTACCGCGAGTTTGTCAACAACGGATGTGCGGTACTCGGCGAGGATAGCCGTTCCACAAGTCTTGGCATGCAACGATTTGCATTTACCTGGGACAATCAGGCAATTCGTATGAATTGGCAAGGGGCAGACTGGGATTATGAAGGTGAATTATTTATTTACCTCGATACAATTACTGGTGGTACGGTGCAAACGTATCAGCCAAAAAATTACACCCAAACCATTACTGATAGTATCGCATTTGGTGATTCATTTATCACATTGCCCACAAATATGGCTGCGCGTACAATTAGCGCTAGTAATAGCATATCAGATTATGTCAATACATTCCAAACCGCACTTACCCAAAGCCAAAAAGGTATCCGTAATAGCACTATTCACGGTGCTGATTACGTTATCCATATCAAAGACCAAACGCATTCGAGCATATTACGCTGGAATGGCCAGAACTGGATTGATGAAGGGGTGATGCCGACCTACCAGTACACCGATGAAAAAGGCATCAAACAAACGGATATCAGGGCGTTATTCACCCAGATTGGGTATACCATCGGGCAGCCATTTGGTCTGTTAGCATTTGCAACGGCGCAATATAAATTTTTACCATGGGCCACGTTCCCTACGAGCAACCCCATTCGCACCGAGCAAGGGAGTACCCCGTTTGCGATAACGCCGATGCTCAATAGTTATGGTTGGGCAAATCTCACCGATGGCATCTGCCCCAATACTGCCGCCCTCAATCCCGATACAACCCGAGTCGTCGCATCGTTGACGAGTATGCCAAATGGGGTATTTACCCGCGCCATCGCAGATAATTTCGCCAATACCGACCCCGATGCAATCAGCGAAATAATTAGTGAGACTGCACCAATGTGTGCCATCCTCACCACCAATAATTGGTGTACAACTGTCGCTCAATATAATACGACGAACAATACCGGATCTGCGTTACTAGACACACTTTCCACTGATTTAGCAAACGAGCAAGCTCCCGTCGTGGGCAACAATTCGATTGCCACGTACACCTTGGATATTATGAATCCAACAGATGAACCAACCCGCACAATGTACGCAATCGTACAAACCTACGGTGGTATTTGGTTGACAGACAATAATCGCATCTGGTCAAACAATGGCAACCTCAATGCCCCCATCGCTGCAATTATTGGTGGTGGAATATACACTTATCACACGGTAACTATCAGTGGGATCCGTGATTATCACTTGATAAAAATCTATTCAATCCCAGCCAAGAGTAGCAGAAGCATTACATTCAGTGCCAAAATTGACCCTACCAAAGCGCAATCATCAGTGAGCAATCAACTCAATAGCACTAACATTGCTAAAATCGAAGTAAGACTAACCGATGACGGCACAACCACCAACATCAATGCGGCGCGCACCGTTGAGTGGTTAAATGCCGCAATCGCTATAGACACCAGTCCACCAAGTCAAGTACTCCCCGACAATCAAATGATTGTGAATCGCGGGCTGTTCACCATTACCGGTAGTGTAAGCGATCAATCTCATGTATCCAACGTGTATCTCGAATATTACACAGATAGCAATAGTACGACCCAAACCCAGGTCAACTGTGGCACTGCAACAGCAGATCGTTGGGCATGCCCCGTTACCATCCCAACTCAGGCAACCTGGGTAAAATATCGTGTGCGCGCAAGTGATATTTACGCACAGCAAAATGCATGGAGTGGGTGGTATAAATCAATTGTTGACATTACGCCACCGACATTTAATTTCAATCCATTGACCGTGAGTGCAATCGATGGTGCCTACGTGGGGGGCAATGATATCACCTTAAATGGCTGGATCACCGATTCGAATGGATTGGCAAACATCAAAATATGCGACGAGTCACAATCGGTCTGTGACTTTGGCACTACTATTGATCCGACGATTACGCAGACGATTATTACCGGCACAAATAATCTCGCAACCATAGTCAACGCCGAGCCCTGTAGCAATACAGCGCTGACTGATTATACGAGTTTGCCAATCATAATCGATAACAATAGCAACACTCAAC
>CAISXI010000309.1 GCA_903889425.1 uncultured Roseiflexaceae bacterium
GTGCTTCCGCAAATTCATTCACGAGTTTGGTAACATAGTCCATTTCGTCGACAAACGAATGTCCTAATACCGGGGATTGATAATACTTAATCGCCGCAGTGCCATACATTTCGGCAACTTTAGGCATATAGCGATATATGATGGCGTAATAGGCAAATGCTACCTGCGCCACCACAATCAAACAGGCACAAATAATCGTCATGGCCACCATCGACCGGAAAATCTGTTGGCGGAGGCTTTGCATGGGGGTTCCTTTTTTTAGCACAAAACCACACTGTAGCGAATCAACGCTACAGTGTGGTTTCGCATAAACTAGGCGCTTACTTCAGTCAACGCCGTCACCGCGTCAGCGGGCAATACCAATTCGGCCGACGCCGTCAGGTCTTTGACCTGCTCGACGGTGGTACCGCTGGCAATCGCAGACGTCATCCCTGGCCGCGTCATGATCCAGGCCAAGGCCACTTGGCCGGGGGAGGTGTTGAGCTCACTAGCAATGCGATCAACCACGGCGAGGATTTTGAAGCCCCGTTCGGTCATGTAGTTTTTTTCGACGCCACCGGCGCGAGGCGAACTGGGCAAGGGTTGACCGGCCCGATACTTCCCCGAAAAGAAGCCGCTAGCCAGTGACGAATAGGTAATCACGCCCACACCTTCGCTGACACACAACGGCTCGAGCTCTTGTTCGTATTCGGCGCGAGCCACCAGATTGTAGCGCGGTTGCAAACAATCAAAGCGGGCCACATTGAGTTTGTCGCTGGTCCAGAGTGATTTGGTCAAGCGCCAGGCGCTGTAATTGGAAGCGCCGAGGTAGCGCACTTTGCCCGCTTTGACCAAATCATCAAAGGCCCGCATTGTTTCGTCGAGAGGCGTATTAAGATCATCGGCGTGGGCTTGGTACAAGTCGATGTAGTCAGTTTTGAGACGCCGGAGTGACGCTTCCACAGCCGAAATAATCCGCAGCCGTGACAGACCTTCGTCGTTATGACCAGCACCCATGCGCATGCCTACTTTGGTGGCGATAATCAGGTTGTGGCGGTTGCCGCGGGCTTGCATCCAGTCGCCGAGGATGGTTTCGGATTCGCCACCAACATGGCCAGTCACCCACGCAGAATAGACATCAGCAGTATCAATAAAATTACCGCCACCCGCCACAAAGGTGTCGAGCACGGCAAAGGAACGGTCGCGGTCTGTGGTCCACCCCAACACATTACCCCCAAAACAAATCGGGGTCACATTTAGGCCAGTACGGCCCATCCGGCGGGTCTGCATGAGTTGCTCCTCGTAGACAATGATTCTTGATTATTGTACACCATCGCAGACAGTTGCCTTGGGCGTAAATACGCTGGCAGAAACACCGGTGTAGCGGTATACGCCACCTGTTTGGCATTACGAAATAGCGTATACTATAGGCACGATATCTGTGTGACACGAGGCGTGGATAATGGCGGTGAGCAACAATAATCAGCACCAATGGCATCAATCTAATTCTGATACGCACGAACTATTGCAACGTGAATTAGACGAGGCGCATCGCACGATTCGGGCCTTGATGCGGCGTCTGGCCGAAGAACAAGACCAACAACGCAAAACCCACCATGCCTACGAGCAGATGAAACAAAACATCATCGAA
>CAISXI010000310.1 GCA_903889425.1 uncultured Roseiflexaceae bacterium
ACTCCTTGGTACTTCGATTATCTGTTGTCTGGTGACGCCCCTATTGTACAACGAATTAGCCTGCGTGTGGTATGCACTCCCATGAAAAATGGCGTGCGTATACAACGGGTTCACGTCAGGATTTAGACACAAAAACCCCCCACCGTCACGAGGAGATTCGTAACGGTGGGGGTTAGCAATCAGCCGTAATTAGCTAATGACTTGGTCGACGACGTCGATGTTGGCTTTGCCGCCGTAGAAGTCCCACCACGGCTTGGCACCCTTGGCCAATACTTCGTTGAGGGCCTTGACGTTGGTGACGCCACGGTCGAGCAACCAGGCTTCGAGGGCATCAGCACCTTGGGTGGCAAACACGGGGACGCCGTCTTGCCAGGTGGCCCGGCCACACAACACGCCCGAGAAATTGGTGCCCGCTTGAGCGGCAATTTCGAGGGTTTCGCGGAAGATTTCGTCGCTGACACCAGCGCTCAAGTAGATGAAGGGCTTGGCAGCAGCTTCGCCGGCTTCGCGGAAGTGGCGCATCGTTTCGGGGATGGTGTAGGCGGTTTGACCTTTGTAGGCCCGCGTCCCTTCCACGTAGGCGATGTTGACGGGTACTTCGACCTTGAGGATGTCGACGCCGTAGCGGGGTTTGGAGAATTCTTGCATGTAGGCGGTGACATATTTGGGCTTGGCTTTGGCGAACTCAAAACCCTTTTCGTCGCCGAGGTTATCGTCGTATGCCAACGGCTCGAGGAAGAAAGGAATGTCGTTGGCGGCACATTCGGCGCCGACCCGCTCGATGAAGGCATGTTTGATGTCGTTGATTTTGGCGTCGTCGAAGGCATTGTAATAGAGCAAGATTTTGACGCCGTTGCCACCCAACTCAACGATGCGTTTGACGCTCCACTCCGACAACAAGTCGGGCAAACGTCCTTTGACGCTAACGTCGTAGCCGGTTTTTTCGTATGATACGAGCACACCTGAGCCGGGTTGGCGGGCATTGATGGCATCCAAACCGAATTCGGGGTCCATCAAAATCGCGCTGGAATGTTTGGTCAAAATACGCGTTACGATGGCTTTAAACTGGCTCAAGTCTTGGGCAGTGGCGGTACCGTTTTCGCCCCGGGCTTTGGCGATGGATTTTTGCAATGAACCGCGTTGGTCAGCGGCTGCCGCAGCAATGACGCCATTGGCGTCGGCGCAAGCCAACAGATGATTGTACTTGCCCTTGGTCATTTTGACTTTAGTCACCACAGACTCCTCGTGCCACAATGGCACCTACACAACAATATAATAATATACCCCATAGACCACCGTCGTGGCCAAAAGCGTCCCCGCAATGACTTGCCCGAGCGTGTGGTTGCGGGTGTGCAACCGCGACCAAGCAACTGCGATGACGATGCACCAGAAGACGGCTCCGAGGCTGCGCGATTGCAACGTTGCAATAGTCGCCACTGCAGCAATCGCCGAGGCGTGCATACTGATTTTCCACCATAAATTCACAATACCGCACAACACCGAGATTAACAAAAACGACGATGCTAGTGCGAGTACCGAAGCCGGTGCATTATACACAGAGAGGATAGTTACTGCAACTATCATCGAAATCCCACCCAACAAAAAAGCCTCATTCCGCTCTTGACGATGCGACATTTCGGGGTCGCTGAGTCGCCCTTGCGCCAAGCGGATTTCATACAAAATCACCACCGGGATAATCTGGATACACAGGGTAATCAGCACCCATTTGGCACCAGATGCAAAGCCTTCTGGCACGTTGAGCGCCGCGATTAGATTACTCGCCAGTACCGCAAACAACGGCGAAAAGTATTTGGAGAGGATGAGAGCGATCCGATCACGGGTGTTTTGCGCTTCCAACATGATTTTGGGGTACGATTCAACCGGTTGCGACATACGTTGCTATTCTCCAGACGTTACGTGGCGCACAAACGCGCATATTGCTGTAGTACCTGTTGGGCAGCGGCTTCCCAACGAAAAAGGCTCGCCTGCGCTGGGCCAGTTGTGCGCAACGTCGCGCGTATCGCATCATCATGCGTCAGCACCACTAATTGGTTCGCCATCATATCAATATCTGTCGGCGACACGTGCAAGGCAGCAACACCGACGACTTCGGGTAAGCTCGACACATTTGACACCAAGGTCGGGGTCCCACACGCTAATGCTTCGAGCGGTGGCAAGCCAAATCCTTCGTAAATCGACGGATAGACAAAACCCCACGCGAGATTATACAACGCCGGTAAATCTTTGTCATCTACGAAATCGATGAATCGCACAAATTCACTAATCCCTAACCGTGCCGGGGCTGCAATAATATCTTCAAACATCCAGCCTTTGCGCCCAAACACCAACAACGGCGGCATATCGGCCGCCATTTGGCGCGCCTTGGCATAGGCTTCAAACAAACGCACATAGTTTTTGCGGGGCTCGAGCGTCCCACCCGCCAACAAAAACCGTGCCGGTAATGAATATTTTGTCCGAATCGGCGCAATTACATCCTCGGCCATTGGCACAAATTGGGCACCCACCGCTGCATAGACCACTTCAATCCGGGCTGAGGCAATCTGGAGCAAATTGACGAGGTCGTTTTTGGTCGAAATCGAGTCGGCAAAAATCGCACTGGCGCTGGCAAGTGACGGCGGCACCGCTTCGGTCAAATAGCGCGCTACCCCTGGCACGGCACATTCGGGGTGCACGAGGTACGACAAATCATGGATGGTGACGATCCCCGGTTTACCCGTGGGTGGCAAGACAAAATCCGGCGCATGCACGAGATCAATCGCCCCCGTCAGCCACTCGATGCGCAATGGCACCTTGAGGCGATGCCAAAACTGCGTCAGCCGCCGCGGTGGCAACGGTATCGCTAGTGTCTTTGTACCGGCCCGCAACGCCACTAATTCCGCAATGTCAGCATGGTAGGGAGGTTTTTGACCAGGCCACCCTGATGCATAACAGAGCACAAATTGATAGTCAGCCGGCGCAGCCAGCAATACCGCACGAATTAATTCGCGGGTATAGCGCCCAATCCCGGCACCTTGCCAGGCCCCTGCCGTATAGTCAATGGCCACACGCACCGTCATCGCCGTTTACTCACAATATACAAAATCGTGCCGAAAATAATGATGCTCCAGAAGTTAATCAAGCGGTCGAGCAATGTGACCGCTAACGCCACGTGCCGGGTCACATGCACCATCGTCACCAGCACTGCCGTGACGGCACCCTCGACCAACCCCAGCCCCGCCGGGGTAAAGGGTACCACCGTCAACAACGACGATGCCAGCGACACAAAAATCACTAACGATAACGGCAACTCCAACCCGAGGTTATGCATCGATACAAT